>NZ_JYDG01000006.1:0-80834 GCF_003263545.1 Rahnella sp. AN3-3W3 | reverse complement strand
TTGCTATGTGGAATTTGGGGTTTTTTGTTCGATGTTTGTCCGAAAATCGTAATTGTTTACTCATTTAACGCCTGTTTCTTATCGCGACCTTCGCCTCATTTCCCGTTCTTTATAACCAGATCCTCTAAATTAATAACTGAAGCTGAAACATTTTCACTTACCACTTGCAAGCTCGACATCTTAAACAAAACCCGTTATCTTCGGCTATCTAGAAGTCTAAACGTATAAATGGATGCATTGAGGAAGTTGTTATGCCGATCCGGGTTCCAGATGAACTACCAGCCGTGAATTTCCTGCGCAGTGAGAACGTCTTTGTCATGACGTCATCACGTGCGAAAACCCAGGAGATCCGTCCTCTTAAGGTGCTGGTTCTCAACCTGATGCCGAAGAAAATTGAGACCGAAAATCAGTTTTTACGGCTGCTTTCAAACTCGCCTCTTCAGATTGATGTACAGCTGCTGCGCATCGATAGCCGTGAGTCTAAAAACACCCCCGCAGAGCATCTGAACAACTTCTATTGCGACTTTGAAGACATTCAACATGACAACTATGACGGTCTGATCGTCACCGGTGCGCCTCTGGGATTGGTCGACTTTTGCGATGTGGCCTACTGGCCGGAAATTGAGCGTGTCATTCACTGGGCGAAAGAGCATGTAACATCGACGCTGTTTGTCTGCTGGGCGGTTCAGGCTGCACTGAATGTACTTTACGGTCTGCCTAAAATGACGCGTAAAGCCAAGCTCTCAGGGGTGTACCCTCATCAGACGCTGCAACCTCTGGCGTTATTAACCCGCGGTTTTGATGAAAGCTTCCTCGCTCCGCATTCTCGTTATGCAGATTTCCCCGCTGATGTGCTTCGCCAGCATACGGATCTGGATATATTCGCGGAATCTGAAGAGGCGGGGGCGTATCTCTTTGCGACGAAAGATAAGCGTATGGCCTTCGTGACGGGACATCCTGAATATGATGCAGGAACGCTGGCCGGAGAGTATCTGCGCGACGTCTCAGCCGGCTTATCTCCGGAAATGCCTTACAACTACTTCCCGCAGGATAACGCCGAGTTGTCACCGAAGGCGACCTGGCGGAGTCACGGTCACCTGTTGTTCACTAACTGGTTGAATTATTACGTTTATCAGATCACGCCGTTTGATCTGCGCCAGATGAATCCAACCCTCGAGTAATCCCCTTTTCACGTTTTCAGCAGACGATCTTGCCGGTCGTCTGTTCATCCTCTTTTTATCCCTGTGACCCTTTTCTCAGATCTCCTTCTGTTCTTCGTACTCTTATCTCGTTCGAAATTCATTACCATTTTATGAAAAAATTATTTAAGCATATCTCATTGATTAAAAATAAGTCTTTTTATATTTGAAAATAAAATGGAAATCGTTTTTGATTTTATGAAATTCATGATTACGCTTAAATCTATCGGGCAATAAATGACCAGAGGAAAATTGCCTCAGAAATATGAGTGCATCTCCGGTGTATTTTCAACCGTAACAGTGTCTGTTCAGTGAAGCGGTCTGGCAGATTAAGCAGATAAATCAGGAGAAAAGCGATGTCAGAGCAAATTACACGCAGTCAGCTTGGCTTTACGCGTCGTTTTGGCGAGAACGAAGCGCAAATTCTGACCGAAGAGGCCGTGGAGTTTTTGTCCGAGCTGGTCGTGCATTTTACCCCACAGCGTAACCGCTTACTGGCTGACCGTATTGCCGTGCAGCAGAACATAGATCAAGGTACATTGCCTGATTTTATTTCGGAAACTACTTCCATTAAAAATTCAGACTGGAGAATACTCGGGATCCCGGCTGATTTGCTGGACCGCCGCGTAGAGATCACCGGTCCTGTTGAACGCAAGATGGTAATCAATGCGCTCAATGCCAATGTGAAAGTTTTTATGGCGGATTTTGAGGATTCTCTGGCTCCGGACTGGCAGAAAGTCATCGAAGGGCAAATCAACTTACGCGACGCGGTGAACGGGACGATCAGCTACACCAATGAATCCGGGAAAATTTATCAGCTCAAGCCCGATCCGGCCATTCTGATTTGCCGTGTCCGTGGGCTGCATTTACCCGAAAAGCATGTGACCTGGCAGGGCGAAGCTATTCCCGGTTCGCTGTTCGATTTTGCTTTGTATTTCTTCCACAACTACCGCGCTTTGCTGGCAAAAGGCAGTGGCCCTTATTTCTATCTGCCAAAAATGCAGTCTTATCATGAAGCTGAATGGTGGAGCGAGGTCTTCAGTTTTGCCGAAGACTATGCCGGATTATCTCGCGGTACGATTAAAGCGACGGTACTGATTGAAACCCTGCCTGCTGTTTTCCAGATGGATGAAATCCTTTATCACCTGCGGGATCATATCGTCGGCCTGAACTGTGGTCGCTGGGATTACATCTTCAGCTATATCAAAACACTGAAGAATCATGCTGACCGCGTATTACCCGATCGTCAGTCCGTGACCATGACTCAACCTTTCCTCAGTGCGTACTCGCGCCTGCTGATTAAAACTTGTCACCGCCGTGGCGCATTTGCGATGGGTGGCATGGCGGCCTTTATTCCCAGCAAAGACGTTAAGCGCAATGAATGGGTGCTGAACAAAGTCCGGACAGATAAAGAGCTGGAAGCGAATAACGGACATGATGGTACCTGGATCGCACACCCCGGGCTGGCTGACACCGTGCTTGAAGTATTTGACAAAGCGCTGGACAACCGTTCAAACCAGCTGGATGTCTTGCGGGAAGAAGATGATGAAATTAACGCCGGACAATTGCTCGAACCTTGTTACGGCGAACGCACCGAAGAAGGTATGCGCGCCAATATCCGCGTCGCAGTGCAATACATTGAGGCCTGGATTTCCGGTAATGGCTGCGTGCCGATTTACGGGTTGATGGAAGATGCAGCCACCGCTGAAATCTCCCGGACATCGATCTGGCAGTGGATCCACCATGGCAAGTCGTTAAATGACGGTCAACCCGTCACGAAACCGCTGTTCCGCCGCATGCTCAATGAGGAAATGCTGGTCATTCAGCAGGAGTTGGGCGAACAGCGTTTCAGCGCAGGTCGCTTCACACAAGCCGCGGCACTGATGGAAAAAATCACCACACAGGATGAGTTAATCGACTTCCTGACCCTGCCGGGCTATCAGCTGCTGGCCTGACTCTTCTTACCCTACACATAAAAAAGACCGGAGCATTTGCCATGAAAACGACTCGTACTCAGCAAATTCAGCAGCTTGAAGAAACCTGGAACCAGCCGCGCTGGAAAAATATCACGCGACCTTACACGGCGGCAGAGGTGATCAGCCTGCGTGGCTCAGTAAACCCTGAATGTACATTGGCTCAGCACGGTGCGGCACGTCTGTGGAATTTACTGCATGGCGCTTCGCGTAAAGGCTATGTGAATTGCCTCGGTGCTCTGACCGGCGGGCAGGCATTACAGCAGGCGAAAGCGGGGATTGAAGCCATTTATCTGTCCGGGTGGCAGGTGGCTGCCGATGCTAATACGGCTTCCAGTATGTATCCGGATCAGTCGTTGTATCCGGTGAATTCGGTGCCTGAAGTGGTGGCGCGGATTAACAATACTTTCCGCCGTGCGGATCAGATCCAGTGGGCGAATAACATTGAACCCGGTCAGCCCGGTTATACCGACTATTTTCTGCCGATTGTGGCCGATGCTGAAGCCGGTTTTGGTGGCGTACTCAATGCGTTTGAACTGATGAAATCCATGGTTGAATCCGGTGCTGCAGCCGTTCATTTTGAAGATCAGCTCGCTGCTGTTAAAAAGTGCGGGCATATGGGCGGAAAAGTTCTGGTGCCAACACAGGAAGCGGTACAGAAACTGGTTTCCGCGCGTCTTGCCGCCGATGTTCTCGGAGTGCCAACGTTGCTGGTGGCGCGCACCGATGCAGATGCCGCAGATTTACTGACATCCGATTGTGACCCGTATGACAGCCAGTTTATTACCGGTGAAAGAACGCATGAAGGTTTCTACAGAACGCATGCGGGTATTGAACAGGCTATCAGCCGGGGGCTGGCTTATGCGCCATACGCTGACGTGGTGTGGTGTGAAACATCTACGCCAGATTTGAAACTGGCTCAGCGTTTTGCCGAGGCCATTCATGCCAAATTCCCGGGCAAACTGCTGGCCTACAACTGTTCGCCATCGTTTAACTGGAAGAAGAATCTCGACGATAAAACCATCGCCAGTTTCCAGGATCAGCTGGCCGCGATGGGCTATCAGTACCAGTTCATCACGCTGGCGGGCATTCACAGCATGTGGTTCAACATGTTCGATCTGGCTCATGCCTACGCACAGGGCGAAGGGATGAAGCATTATGTCGACAAAGTGCAGGAACCTGAATTCGCTGCCATCAGCCGTGGCTATACTTTCGCTTCCCATCAGCAGGAAGTCGGAACGGGCTATTTCGACAAGGTCACCACCATCATTCAGGGCGGGCGCTCCTCGGTGACCGCGCTGACCGGTTCTACCGAAGAACAGCAATTTTCATCCACATCGCACTGACTCTCTTCCTGGCCCGGCGAAATCCGGGCCTTTTTCTCTTTTGGAGCTGCCACTATGCGTATAGAACTGTTGATTGCACAGACTATTTTGCAGGGATTCGACGCACAGTACGGCCGCTTTCTGGAGGTGACATCGGGGGCGCAGCAACGTTTTGAAAATGCCAACTGGCCAGCGGTACAGGCGGCGATGAAGCAACGTATTCATTTGTATGATCACCATGTCGGACTGGTGGTTGCCCAGCTTAAATGCATCACCGGTCAGCACTTTTATGATGCCGCATTCCTGATCCGCATAAAGGAATGTTACTCCGAATTACTGCCTGATTATCCCCGGGCTGAAATCGCCGAAAGCTTTTTTAATTCAGTTTATTGCCGGATCTTCAAACATCGTGATCTGACGGCAGATAAGCTTTTTATTTTCAGCGAGCAGCCTGTCAGAAAACCACAAAATTGTTCCCGTCCCTTGTCACGTGAGTATCCGGTGCAGGGCAATCTGATAGCCGCATTATCAAAGGTGCTTGATGACCTGCCGGTACGTTTACCGTGGGAAGAGGCGAACCGCGATGTTGATTATATTGCTACGGCATTGCAGCAACGCTTTTCCGCTGAGTGGCTGGCGGATGCTGATATTGAGATCGCCACAGAGCTTTTTTATCGCAATAAGGCCGCGTGGATTATCGGGAAAATCAGGGCAGGGTCGCAGATATTCCCGCTGCTGTTGCCGGTACATCTCAATCATCAGAATCAGTTGTTTGTGGATACCTGTCTTACTGAAGGTAATGATGCCAGCATCGTTTTCGGTTTTGCGCGCTCTTATTTCATGGTGTACGCCCCACAACCCGGCGCGCTGGTTGAATGGTTGCGTGAGATATTACCGGCGAAAACCACTGCTGAACTTTACAGCGCCATCGGCTGCCAGAAGCATGCAAAAACTGAGTGTTACCGCGAGCACTTACGCTTTATGGCGCAGACCGACGAGTCTTTTATTATTGCGCCGGGTGTCAAAGGTATGGTTATGCTGGTCTTTACTTTGCCCGGCAGTGACAGGGTATTCAAAGTCATTAAAGACAATTTTGCACCACAGAAAGAAGTGACCGAAGCACAGGTCATGGCCTGCTATCAGTTAGTGAAAGAGCATGACCGCGTAGGGCGGATGGCCGATACGCAGGAGTTCGAGCATTTTGTTCTGCCGAAGAAAAATATTAGTCCTGAGCTGATGACTGAATTACAGCGAGAAGTGCCGGCTAAAATTGAAGATCTGGGTGACAGCATTGCGCTTCATCATCTGTATATAGAACGGCGTATGACGCCGCTGAATTTATATCTGGAGCAGGCCAGTGATGCGCAGCTTCATGATGTAATAGAGGAATATGGCAATGCAATCAAGCAGCTGGCCGCGGCGAATATCTTTCCCGGTGATATGTTGTTTAAGAATTTTGGCGTGACCCGTCATGGTCGTGTGGTGTTTTATGACTACGACGAAATCTGCTACATGACTGAAGTGAATTTCCGCGACATTCCAGCAGCACGCTATCCTGAAGATGAACTGGCCAGCGAACCCTGGTACAGCATTGCGCCCGGTGATGTTTTCCCGGAAGAATTCCGGCATTTCCTGTGCAGTGACAAGCGTCTTGGCCAGATTTTTGAGTCGCTGCACGACGACCTGTTCAGCGCCGGTTACTGGCGCGGTTTACAGCAGCGTATCAGCGAAGGGCATGTGGAAGATGTGTTTGCTTATCGCTGTTCTCAGCGCTTTAGCCGCCGCTAAAGCGCGTAATCGTCCCGCCATATTTCGGCGGGATTTCAGTGCCCTTTCAGTGTTTCCCGCCGCCGTACGCCTGCGTAATTTCTTTCGCCGCATGGATCACCAGAGCACCCAGCTCCGTCACCCGGTCATCAGTGATGCGCGAAATCGGGCCAGAGATGGAAATCGCCGCATACGCATCATTATGTTCGTCGTAAATGCAGGTCGCCACACAGCGCAGGCCAAGTGCATGCTCTTCATCATCAAAGGCATAGCCGCGTTTACGTGTGTCCGCCAGCTCCTGCTTCAGGTTCGCCGGAGAGGTTTTTGTCAGCGGCGTATAGCTGTGCAGGCCAATCTTATGCAGCAGTTTTGCCAGGCGTTCTTCCGGTAATGTCGAAAGAAAGGCTTTACCGGCACCTGACGCATGCATTGGTAATTTTCCGCCAATCGGCGCGGACATTCTCATCAGCGCATTGCATTGCACCTGATCGATAATGATCGCCTGATAATCACTGTGATCCAGTACCGCCAGATTCACCGTTTCGCCGGATTCCTCCATCAGGCGACGCAACATCGGGTGGACCATCGCCAGTAAATTCCGGCTTTGCAGGAAACTGCTTCCCACAACAAAAGCGTGCGAGCCTATGGTCCACAAACCCAGATCGCCGACCTGACGGACAAAACCTTGTTGCTGCATCGTGGTCAGCAGGCGATGGGTGGTGGAATTCGGCAATCCTGCCTGCTGAGCAAGATCTGTCAGCGCTACGCTGCCTTGCGCTTCAGCGATATATTCCAGCAACTTAAGGCCACGTGTCAGGGACTGAACCTGCCCGGTCGCGGCGCTGCTTGTTGCAGTCGCGGCTTTGGTTTTCTTAGCACGTTTGGCCGGAGCCGATACGGACGTTGCCATGAGCCTGTTCCTTGTAAGATGCGCCAAATGCTGGCGAAGAAAAATCACTTTTGGAATTGGTTTTCGTTTTTACAGTATGGATCGCAACCAGCCTTTGCGCTCATCCGATGTGTTGCACTGCATTTGCGGGATGCCTTCCTGAATTGAAAAAGTCTCACGTCGGCGCGGGCTTTTGGTCGGGGAAGGTATGCTAGGATGTTGACCATAATTTCCGGCGCATGAATGCACAATTTGCCGGGTGTGAGTGACGGGTGATGAGGTGAAAGTGACTAATCGAGTTGAGGCGCTACATAAGCAACTGGCACAGCGCATTTTGGTTCTGGACGGCGGCATGGGCACCATGATCCAAAGCTACCGTCTGGAAGAAGAAGATTACCGTGGCGAACGTTTTGCTGACTGGGAAAGCGATCTTAAAGGCAATAACGATCTTCTGGTCTTGTCTAAACCTGAAGTGATCGTCGAGATCCATAACGGTTATCTGGCTGCTGGCGCCGATATTCTCGAAACCAACACTTTTAACTCCACCACGATTGCGATGGCTGACTACCATATGGAATCGCTGTCGGCTGAAATTAACTATGAAGCAGCCCGACTGGCGCGTCAGTGCGCCGATGAGTGGACCGCCCGCACACCGGATAAACCACGTTACGTCGCCGGTGTGTTAGGCCCGACTAACCGTACGGCGTCGATTTCCCCGGACGTCAACGATCCCGCTTTCCGTAATGTGTCTTTCGATCAACTGGTCCAGGCCTATCGCGAATCGACCCGTGCGCTGATTGAAGGCGGCGCAGATCTGATCATGATCGAAACCATTTTTGACACACTCAACGCCAAAGCCGCCACATTCGCGGTTGAAAGCGAGTTCGAAGCGATGGGCATTGTATTGCCTGTGATGGTTTCCGGCACTATCACTGACGCTTCCGGCCGTACGCTATCAGGCCAGACGACAGAAGCTTTTTACAACTCACTGCGCCACGTTAAACCACTCACATTCGGTCTGAACTGCGCTCTGGGGCCAGATGAGTTACGTCAGTATGTTGCTGAACTATCACGCATTGCAGAATGTTATGTCACGGCTCACCCGAACGCCGGTTTGCCGAACGCTTTCGGTGAATACGATCTGGAAGCCAAAGAGATGGCTGAGCACATTGCCGAATGGGCGCGCTCGGGCTTCCTGAACATCGTCGGTGGCTGCTGTGGTACCACGCCTGCACATATTGCGGCGATGGTGAAAGCTGTCGAGGGCGTACCGCCACGTGCGTTGCCGGTTATCCCGGTTGCCTGCCGTCTTGCAGGGCTGGAACCACTGACTATTGATCCGCAGACGCTGTTTGTGAACGTCGGTGAACGCACCAACGTCACCGGTTCCGCCAGATTTAAACGGCTGATAAAAGAAGAAAAGTATTCGGAAGCGCTGGCCGTGGCTCGTCAGCAGGTGGAAAGTGGCGCCCAAATTATCGACATTAACATGGATGAAGGGATGCTCGACGCCGAAGCGGCGATGGTGCGTTTCCTCAATCTGATTGCCGGTGAACCGGATATTGCACGCGTGCCGATCATGATCGACTCGTCCAAATGGGACGTCATTGAAAAAGGCCTGAAATGCATTCAGGGCAAAGGGATTGTTAACTCCATTTCCATGAAAGAGGGTGAAGAAGCCTTCCTGCATCACGCCCGCATGGTGCGCCGCTATGGTGCCGCCGTAGTTGTTATGGCCTTTGATGAAACCGGACAGGCGGATACCCGCGCCCGTAAAATTGAAATCTGCCGCCGCGCCTACAAATTACTGACTGAAAAAGTCGGTTTCCCGCCGGAAGACATCATTTTTGACCCGAACATTTTCGCGGTCGCCACCGGCATTGAAGAGCACAACAACTACGCTGTCGATTTCATCGAAGCCTGTGCCGATATCAAAACACAATTGCCGCACGCACTGATTTCCGGCGGTGTTTCCAACGTTTCTTTCTCGTTCCGGGGTAATGAACCGGTGCGCGAAGCTATTCACGCCGTTTTCCTGTATCACGCTATCCGCAACGGTATGGATATGGGCATCGTCAACGCCGGGCAGCTGGCGATTTATGATGATTTACCTGCTGAATTGCGCGACGCCGTTGAAGACGTGATCCTCAACCGCCGCGACGATGGTACTGAGCGACTGCTTGAACTTGCCGAAAAATACCGTGGCAGCAAGGACGATGGCGAAGCCAACAAACAGCAGGCGGAATGGCGCAGCTGGGAAGTCAAAAAACGCCTTGAATACTCGCTGGTGAAAGGCATTACCGAATTTATCGAACTGGATACCGAAGAGTGTCGCCAGCTCGCTGCGCGGCCTATTGAAGTGATCGAAGGTCCGCTGATGGACGGCATGAACGTTGTCGGTGACCTGTTTGGTGCCGGTAAAATGTTCCTGCCGCAGGTGGTGAAGTCTGCACGCGTAATGAAGCAGGCGGTGGCCTATCTGGAGCCGTACATCGAAGCGAGTAAGGAGAAGGGCCAAACTAACGGCAAAATCCTGCTTGCGACAGTAAAAGGCGACGTACATGACATCGGCAAAAACATCGTTGGCGTGGTACTGCAATGCAATAACTACGAGATTATCGATCTCGGTGTGATGGTGCCCACCGACAAAATCCTGAAAACGGCCATTGAAGAAAATGTCGATATCATCGGGCTTTCGGGGCTGATCACGCCGTCGCTGGATGAAATGGTTAACGTGGCGAAAGAGATGGAGCGCCGCGGTTTCACCATGCCGTTGCTGATTGGCGGCGCGACCACCTCAAAAGCGCACACCGCGGTTAAAATCGAACAAAACTACAGTGGCACGACCTGTTATGTGCAAAATGCCTCGCGTTCTGTCGGCGTGGTGTCGGCCTTGCTGTCAAAAGATCAGCGTGACGCGTTTATCGAACGCACGCGCAAAGAGTACGACACCGTGCGTATCCAGCATGCACGTAAAAAACCCCGTACGCCGCCAGTCAGCCTTGAGGTCGCCCGCGATAACGCGATGACCATCGACTGGGACAATTACACGCCGCCTGTCGCTCACCGGCTGGGCATTCAGAAAGTAGAAGCCAGCATTGAAACGCTGCGTAATTATATCGACTGGACGCCGTTCTTCATGACCTGGTCGCTGGCCGGTAAATACCCGCGCATTCTTGAAGATGAAGTGGTCGGCGAGGAAGCGAAGCGCCTGTTCAAAGATGCTAATGACCTGCTGGATAAACTCTCCACAGAGAAATTGCTTAATCCGCGTGGTGTCGTCGGCTTGTTCCCGGCAAACCGCAAGGGCGATGACATTGAAATCTATAGCGATGAACGTCGTGAAGACGTGCTGGTCGTCAGCCATCATTTACGTCAGCAAACGGAAAAAACCGACTTCGCCAACTACTGTCTGGCGGACTTTGTTGCGCCGAAATCCAGCGGCAAGAAAGATTACATGGGCGCGTTTGCCGTCACCGGCGGGCTGGAAGAAGACGCGCTGGCTGAGGCGTATGACAAGCAGCATGATGATTACAATAAAATCATGATTAAAGCGCTGGCAGACCGTCTGGCAGAAGCGTTCGCAGAATACCTGCATGAAAAAGTGCGCAAGGTTTACTGGGGCTTTGCGCCGACAGAAAATCTGAGCAATGAAGAACTGATCCGCGAGAATTATCAGGGCATCCGTCCGGCTCCGGGTTATCCGGCCTGTCCTGAACACACTGAAAAAGGTCAAATCTGGAAACTGCTGGATGTCGAAGCCAACACCGGTATGCAACTGACCGAATCCTTCGCCATGTGGCCGGGCGCGGCGGTATCTGGCTGGTATTTCAGTCACCCTGACAGCAAATATTTCGCCGTGGCGCAGATTCAGCGTGATCAGGTGGAAGATTATGCGGCGCGTAAAAAAATGCCGATCGCCGAAGTCGAACGCTGGCTGGCGCCTAACTTAGGTTACGACGCCGACTGATCCTGAATACTTCCGCGCTCTGGAGGTGAAAACAGGCAGAAGAGTAAAGCGTCTGCGCCATGGATGGCGCGGTTCGAGCCATCAGGGATGATTTTACGGCGTCTTTACGATCTGCCTCTTTTCACTGATTCTGACATTCATCTTCAGCCCTCGTCCGGTTCCACCTGCTATTTCTCTGTTTCTTTAAATCAGTTCACTTCCACATCAATGTGCAATGCGTCATAGCGCCAGTATTCCAGATCGCAGTCGATAACCCGGTCGTGCTGGTCGCGGTTAATACGCGTAATAAACAGCGCCGGACTGCCGGAAGCAACTTTCAGCGCATGTGACGCTTGTTCAGGCAGCAATGTCGGCACCATGTCGAAACGCACGCGTCCATAGTGGATGTCATAGCGGGATGCGTACAAATCAGTCAGCGATGTCGTGAGATCCGCGTCAAGAATGCCCTGAAAATACAGAGGATTAAGATAGTGCTCGACGTACAAAACCGGGCGTTTATCGATATAACGCAGCCGGCGGATACATATCACCTCACTCTCAGACGGTAACAGTAACTTCTGGCAGACAGTCTCACTGGCAACGCAGTGCTTCGCATCGATCACTTCGGTCTGCGCGCTACGTCCCTGATCTTTCGCCATCGCGTGAAAGTGACTTCTTTGCAACGGGTTGTAAACAATGCGGGGCGGTGACACAAACCAGCCACGGCGCACTTCCCGGTAGATCAGCCCCTGTGCCTCAAGCTGGCTTAATGCTTCCCGTATTGTGATACGGGTTGTGGAAAATTGTTCACTTAACGCCCGCTCAGAAGGCAGCCTTCCCTCGGCAGAAAATGCCCCGGCCGCAATACTTTCGCTCAATGCCTTGCAGATAACGGCAAGGGTGGTCTGCGATTCACTCATCGGTCAGCAAGCCTCATTTCAGTGCATTTTTGCACCAATCCGACTCTTTATCGCGTAAATAATGTGCGCGTGTTAACAGCGATAAGCTTAAGACTGCTGCTTTTTCACGCTGACATATAATTATCACAATTGAGCGTTAGATTGGCTTGGTTCTTGCTGGACTAGACCAGCACTTCACACACTACCATCCGGAGCATCCGTTATGAAACAGTTGTTCGCTTCTGTGTTAACCAGCGCGCTTGTCCTCTCCTCCTCATCGGTATTTGCCGCTGAGCCTCCTGCTGAACTCCTGAAAGCGGCGCAAGCCGAAGGAACCGTAAACAGCGTCGGTATGCCTGATGACTGGGCGAACTGGAAAGCCACCTGGAGTGATCTGAATACCAAATATGGCCTGAAACACAGCGATACCGACATGAGTTCCGCGCAGGAAATTGCGAAATTCCTGGCGGAAAAAGACAATGCCAGCGCTGATATCGGTGATGTGGGGGCGGCCTTTGGTCCGGTTGCTGTTTCAAAAGGCGTGACTCAACCTTATAAACCCACCACCTGGGATCAGGTGCCAGACTGGGCGAAAGATAAAGACGGTATGTGGGCACTTGCTTACACCGGCACCATTGCTTTTATCATTGATAAATCTCAGGTCAAAGATGAGCCTCACAGCTGGGCTGATCTGCTGAACAGCAAATACAAAGTGACCATCGGTGATGTGAGCACGGCAGCGCAGGCCGCGAACGGCGTGCTGGCGGCAACGTACGCGATGGGCGGCAATGAAAAGGATCTGAAACCAGGTCTGGAATATTTCGGCAAACTGGCGAAAGCAGGGCGTCTTAGCCTGACTAACCCGGTCATTGCTTCTCTGGAAAAAGGTGAAGTGCAGGTCGGCGTGGTCTGGGATTTCAATGGTCTGAGCTATCGCGACAAAATCGACAAAACCCGCTTCGACGTGGTGATCCCCTCTGATGGCAGCATCACTTCCGGCTATACCACCATTATCAACAAATTCGCCAGGCACCCGAATGCCGCCAAACTGGCGCGTGAATACATCTTCTCTGATGCAGGTCAGATCAACTTAGCGCAGGGTTATGCCCGTCCAATCCGTGCTGATCACATCACGCTGCCCGACGATGCCAAAGCCAAACTGCTGCCTTCCAGCGAATACAAAAATGCTCACCCGATTGCCGATCCGGCTGCCTGGGACAAGAGTGCCAAAACCTTGCCTCGTCTGTGGCAGGAAAACGTCATGATCAACATGCAGCAGTAATCCATTAAGCAAAAATAAGAAAAACCGGACAGCGAAAGCATTGGTTCAATGACAACACCTGTTTGAAACGAAAGGCATAAGTGTAATGAAGAGCATTCTGGTAGTACTCGACGGCCTGAATTATCAGGTCGGCAAAGACGCAATGGGTTATTTACAGGCTCAGTGTGCCGCAGGACGCGGCCGCTTGTATCAACTGGAATGCGAACTGCCATCGCTGTCCCGGCCGCTTTATGAATGCATCCTCACCGGCATTACGCCGGTGGTGAGTGGGATTGTGCATAACCACGTTGACCGGTTATCCACGCAACGCAGTATTTTCCATTATGCCCGCGACGCCGGTCTGACCACGGCGGCTGCGGCTTATCATTGGGTCAGCGAATTGTATAACCGCACGCCGTTTGACCCGCCGCGTGACCGCCATACCAGCGATGAGTCGCTGCCTATTCAGCATGGTCATTTTTATTACGATGACGGTTACCCCGATTCGCATTTGTTCGATGATGCAGAAAGCCTGCGCCGTCGGCATGACCCCGATTTTATGCTCATCCACCCGATGAATATTGATGATGCCGGCCATAAATTTGGCCTGTCGACGCCGCAATACCGCAATAAAGCACGGACGGCGGACGGCATACTTTCGCGCTATCTGGGCGACTGGCTGGATGCCGGTTATCAGGTGATGGTGACCGCCGATCACGGCATGAACGATGACCGCAGCCACGGTGGTATTTTGCCAGAAGAGCGCCAGGTTCCGCTGTTCGTGTTCGGCAGTGCGTTCAGCTTGAAAGACGCCGCGCCGTTGCAAACTGAGCTGTGCGGCACCGTTTGTCAGATCCTGAATATTGCCCACGACAAGCCACATTGCGCGGCATTACTGGCCTGAATCCTGTCACTTTTAGAGGATAACCGATGAAAGCTAAGTGGATTGCGGCGCTGTTTATGTTGCCATTTCTGGTGTTTTTCATCGCTTTTCAGCTGGCGCCGCTGGCCTGGATTGCGGTGAGCAGTTTTTACAGCGAAACCTATGAAGCCTGGGGGCTGGGCAATTACAGCGATATTCTGACGTCACCTTTTTATCTGCAGGCGATGCGCTTCTCTCTGGATATTTCCATCTGGTCGAGTTTGTACGGCTTACTTATCGCGTTAGTGGGTAGTTACTCACTTCGCCAGTTGGGTCCGACAAAACTTCACGATTTCGTGATGTCATTTACCAATATGACCAGCAACTTCGCGGGTGTACCGCTGGCGTTCGCCTTTGTGATTTTGCTCGGCCTGAACGGCTGCCTGACGCTGCTGCTGAGAAAATATGGCCTGATGGAACACTTCGACCTGTATTCGAAAGACGGGCTGATTGTTCTCTATACCTATTTCCAGATCCCGCTTGGTGTATTGCTGATGTATCCGGCATTCGATGCCCTGCGTGAAGACTGGCGCGAATCTGCAGCGTTGCTGGGTGCGGGGCGCTGGAGTTACTGGCGGTATATCGGCATTCCGGTGCTGTTCCCGGCGCTTCTCGGGACCTTTGTGATTTTGCTCGCCAATGCACTGGGCGCGTATGCCACGGTCTACGCGCTGACCACTGGCAACTTTAACGTGGTGCCTGTGCGTATTGCGGCGCTGGTGTCGGGAGATATTTCGCTCGATCCCAATATGGGCAGTGCGCTGGCGATGTTACTGGTGGTGCTGATGGCGTTTATCACGCTGATCCATCAGTGGTTATTGCGTAAAAGCTATCTCAGTCAGCGCAGCTGATTGCCTGAAAAAGGAACGTAAGATGTCGCGCTCTGAAGCGATTTACCACCGTGTGGTGATCTGGGTTTTACTGATTGTCCTGATGTTGCCGTTGCTGGCGACGCTGGTGTATGCGCTGGTACTGGAATGGGGCGCCACCATTTTGCCTAGCGGCTTTACGCTGAAATGGCTGGTGGAACTGTGGAGTGATCCGCGATTCCTGATTGCGCTCTGGCACTCGCTGCTGGTGTGTTTCGGCACGCTTTTACTGTCGCTGGTACTGATCCTGCCACTGATGTTTGTGATTGCTTACTATTTCCCGAAGCTCGACGCGCTGATGAATATCCTGATCCTGCTGCCGTTTGCCGTGCCGCCGGTGGTGTCTTCAGTGGGGCTGATGCAGCTTTATTCCGCTGAGCCACTGGCGCTGACCGGTACACCGTGGATCCTGATTGGCTGTTACTTCACCATCGCCTTGCCGTTTATCTATCGCGCCATCTCAAACAACATGCAGGCCATCAATCTTCGTGACCTGATGGATGCGGCGCACCTGCTCGGTGCCAGCACCTGGAAAGCCGCGCTGCTGGTGGTTTTACCGAACTTACGCAAGGGCGGAATGATTGCCGTGCTGCTGTCGTTCTCGTTCCTGATCGGGGAATTCGTATTCGCCAACCTGCTGGCGGGCAGCCGTTATGAAACAGTGCAGGTTTATCTCTATAACATGCGCAATGGCAGTGGCCATTTCACCAGCGCATTGGTTATCTCCTATTTCATGGTCGTCCTGATTTTCACCTGGGTGGCGAACATGCTGAACAAAGGAAAGAGCTGATTATGTCGTATTTGCAGGTCACTCAACTCAACAAGTCTTACGGCCCGACACAGATTTTCAACAACATTGATTTCTCGGCAGAAGAGGGCGAATTCGTCACGCTGCTGGGGCCGAGCGGCTGTGGGAAATCCACGCTGTTGCGCTGTCTGGCCGGGCTGACTTCGGTCGACAGCGGAAAGATTCTAATCCAGGGGCAGGATATCGTGCCGTTGCCGCCACAACAGCGCGGGATCGGGATGGTCTTCCAGAGCTACGCGCTTTTCCCAAATATGACGGTGGAAGCCAACGTCGCGTTTGGTCTGAAGATGCAGAAGATACCGGCTTCCGAACTGCATCGCCGCGTGGGAGAAGTGCTGGAACTGGTAGAAATGAACGATTACGCCAAACGTTATCCGCACCAGCTTTCCGGCGGTCAGTGTCAGCGTGTGGCGCTGGCGCGCTCGCTGGTGACTCAGCCGCGTCTGCTTCTGCTCGACGAACCCCTTTCCGCGCTCGATGCCCGTATCCGTAAGCATCTGCGTGAGCAAATCCGCCGCATTCAGCGCGAAATGAACCTGACGGCGATTTTCGTTACTCACGATCAGGAAGAAGCACTGACCATGTCAGACCGGATTGTGCTGATGAACAAAGGACAAATCGTCCAAAATGCCGATGCCGAAACCCTGTATACTGAGCCTGTCGATGCGTTTGCCGCGGGCTTTATCGGCAGCTACAACCTGCTGAGCCCTGAACAGGCGATGGCGCTGACCGGTATTACTTACACGGGCCGCGTTGCCATTCGTCCGGAGTCGGTGACGATATGCGAGCTGATTGAAGGCATTCCGGCTAAAGTTCTCAGCCACAGCCTGCTTGGTAATGTGGTGCGTTATCGTGTTATAGCGCACGGAGTCGAGCTTTCTGTGGATGTGTTAAACCGTTCTGTGGCCTCACTTCGCGCCGATGGCAGCGATATTGGTCTACAGTTAGATCTTGTTACGTTACGGGAAGTTGCATGAAACTGGCGCTGTTTGATCTCGATGAAACCCTGATTAGCGGCGACTGTTCCAGCCTCTGGTCTGCCTACATGGTGGAGAATGGCTGGGTGGCAGATGAGCAGGCTTTCCTGCAACAGGATGCCGCGCTGATGCAACAATATGCCGTGGGTAAGATGGACATGCAGGAGTACATGCGCTGTACTTTGGTGCCACTTACCGGACGCAGCGAAAGTGACGTCGCGGCAATGGTCGCGGGTTATATTCAGGCTGTGATTGCACCGCGCATTTATGCGCAGGCGCGTGAGTGTCTGGCCGCTCACCGCGCACAGGGCGACCGGACGGTGATTATTTCCGCGTCCGGAGAGCATCTGGTGCGTCCGATTGCCCGTTACCTCGGTGTTGAGGAAACGCTGGCGATTGGTGTTGAAATAAAAGACGGGCGCTTTACCGGCGCCACGCAGGGGATGATGACCTATCGCGAAGGTAAAGTGTCGCGTTTGCTTGAACTCATCAATCAGGACGATTCCCTGCTGCAACAAGCCAGTTTCTATTCGGATTCCCATAATGATCTGCCCTTACTGACCCGTGTGGGTCAGCCGGTGGCTGTGAATCCGGACGCCATCCTGCTCCAGCACGCCCGGCAGGCAGGATGGCCGGTCTATGCCTGGCGTTAATGGAGCTGTTCTTTCGTGTTAACCCTTTTGCATCTGTTGTCTGCTATTTCTTTACTCGTATGGGGTACGCACATCGTGCGTACCGGCATCATGCGTGTCTTTGGCGCCAATCTGCGCCGTGTTCTGAGTAACAGTGTCGAGAAAAAACCGCTGGCGTTTGTCGCCGGTATTGGCGTGACCGCACTGGTACAAAGCAGTAATGCGACGGCGCTGCTGGTGACGTCCTTTGTTTCGCAGGGGCTGGTTGCGCTGGCACCGGCGCTGGTGATTATTCTCGGCGCAGATGTCGGGACCGCCGTGATGGCGCGTATCCTGACGTTCGATCTGTCCTGGCTTTCCCCGCTGCTGATTTTCGTCGGTGTCGCTTTCTTCCTCAGCCGCAAGCAAACCCGCGCCGGACAAATGGGGCGTGTCTGTATCGGGCTGGGTCTGATTTTACTGGCGCTGGAACTGATTGTGGGTGCGGCAACGCCGATCATGCAGGCGTCCGGCGTAAAAGTACTGTTCTCATCCCTGACCGGTGATGTGCTGCTCGATGCCCTGACCGGCGCAGTCTTTGCCATCATCAGTTATTCCAGTCTGGCCGCGGTTCTGCTGACGGCAACGCTCGCCGCAACCGGCGTTATCTCACTGAAAGTGTCGTTGTGTCTGGTGATTGGTGCCAACCTCGGCAGCGGGCTGCTGGCGATGATCAATGCCAGCAAAATGAACGCCGCAGGCCGACGTGTCGCGCTGGGCAGTACGCTGTTTAAACTGATTGGTTTAGTGATTGTGCTGCCGTTTGTCGGGCCACTTTCGACGCAGCTGGCGCGACTGGGCATTCCGGACGAAGAGCTGGTGATCTATTTTCACATGTTCTACAACCTGATCCGCTGTCTGGCGATGGTGCCTCTGACCGCGCCGATGGCGAAGATTTGCCAGCTGATGATTGCCGATGTGCCGGAAGATGACCCGCGTTTGCGTCCGCGCCATCTGGACGTCAGCGCGATCGATACCCCGACGCTGGCGCTGGCTAATGCCGCACGTGAAACGTTGCGTATGGGCGACGTGGTCGAACATATGCTGATCCTCAACCGCGAAGTGATGCACGGCAAACTGGCGCAGGATCGCGAAGTCCGCCGTCTCGACGATGATGTGGATGTGCTCTACACCGCCATCAAGCTGTATCTGGCTCAAATCAACAAAGAAGGTCTGGGCGAAGATGATTCACGCCGCTGGGCTGAAATCATTGAAATGGCGCTGAACCTCGAACAGGCAGGTGACATTATCGAGCGCATGACCGGCGATATCACGGCCAAATCTCACGCCACGCGCCGGGCATTTTCGCCGGAAGGGCTGGTGGAGCTGGATGCTTTACATGAAAAATTGCAGGATAACCTGCGTCTGAGTCTGGGTGTTTTTCTGTCGAATGACCTGACCAGTGCGCGCCGTCTGCGCCGCTCTAAACACCGTTTCCGTATTCTTGACCGCCGTTATGCGCACGCTCACGTTGACCGTTTGCATCAGCATAACGTGCAAAGCATTGAAACCAGTTCGCTGCACCTCGGGTTGCTGGGTGATATGAAACGTCTGAATTCGCTGTTTTGTGCGGTGGCGTATAACGTGCTGGATCAGGACGAGCAGGAAGATGAACAGCGCGAACCGAATGACGATATGAAACGGGTTTAACATCATCGTTCATTAAGAAAACAAATGGTTCGTTAAGAAAACAACGGGCGCTGTAAAAAGCGCCCGTTGTTTTATAAGAGGAGAGTTAATCTTTTTTAACTGGTTTACCGGACCAGTAACCGGCGAGCAAAGAACCCGACAGATTGTGCCAGACCGAGAACAGCGCGCCCGGCAATGCGGCCAGCGGGGTGAAGTAGATTTTCCCCAGCGTCGCGGCTAAACCTGAGTTCTGCATCCCGACTTCCATCGCCAGCGTGCGGCAGGTGGTTTCATCGAAGCCAAACAGTTTCCCGCCCCAGTAACCGCTCAGCAAGCCTATGCCGTTGTGCAGGATCACCGCCACAATCACGATAAGGCCGACGGAGCCAATAAAGCCCTGACTGCCCGCGACCACGGCGCTGATAATTGCCACGATGCAAATCATGGAAAAAAGCGGCAACAGCGGTTCGATGCGTTTCACGGTTTTCGTGAACAGATGATGAATAATCAGACCGGCTAAAATCGGGATCACCACGATCTGCAAAATACTCAGCAGCATGCCTTCCACATCCACCTTGATGTGCGTATCAACATACAAACGAGTCAGCAGAGGTGTAGCGAAAACGCCCACCAGCGTGGAGACAGCCGAAATGGTCACGGAAAGCGCAACGTCACCTTTGGCAAGGTAAATCATCACGTTAGAAGCCGTTCCGCTGGCCACGCTGCCGACCAGGATCATGCCCGCCGATAAATCTGCAGGCATATGGAACAATTTCGCCAGCACCCAGGCCGCCAGCGGCATCACCAGATAATGCAGGAACGTTGCCGCGGCAACCGGGCCGGGACGGGAAAGCACGCGTTTGAAATCACCGAATTCGAGAGTAACGCCCATCGCGAACATAATCAGCATCAGCAGTGTGGAAACGTGCGGGCCGATTGGTGTGAATGTGCCGGGCGAATAATAGGCCGCGACGGATAACAGCACGGCCCACAGCGGAAACAGGCGGGTTATTTTGGCTAACATTGAGGATGATCCTTGTCTTTGTTGTTTTGCAAAAGTACAGACAAAAAAAAGACCGGGCACATGGCCCGGTCTTCTCAGATACCGCGCCCGTCGTTATTCGAACAGGTTACGGTGTAGAGTTTTAACGACCTGATCGGCATCATTGCCCGGCACCAGGAAGCACAGGTTGTAACTGCTTGCGCCGTAGCAAATCATGCGGATATTGAACGGATCTAGCACGCCGAATACTTCTTTGCCAACGCCACAGGCCTGCGACAGCTTGTTGCCGATGATGGCGACCAGCGCCAGATTTTCTTCCACTTCCACGCGGCACAGTGAGGATAATTCTGTCAGCAGCGAGGTGGTCAGCAGGCTGGCATCAGAAGAGGTCGAACCGGTGGTATCCAGCGTCAGCGCTACGCTGACTTCGGATGTGGTGATGAGATCCACGGAAATGCTGTGACGCGCCAGAATGCCAAACACTTCGGCGAGGAAACCGCGTGAATGCAACATGCTCAGGCTGTGCAGCGTGACCAGCGTTTGTCTGCGACGCAGGGCAATCGCGCGGAACAGCGGCGGGTTGTCAGTGGTATCACACACTAACGTGCCACCGCCCGACGGATCTTTGCTCGAACCGACAAACACCGGGATCCCGCGACGTACTGCCGGCAGTAATGTGGCAGGATGCAGAACTTTCGCGCCAAATGTCGCCATTTCAGCGGCTTCTTCAAAGGCGATATGATCAATGCGTTTTGCCGCGGGCACCAGACGTGGATCGGTGGTGTAAATCCCCGGTACGTCGGTCCAGATATCGACACGGACGGCGCTCAGCGCTTCGCCCAGCAATGCAGCGGTGTAGTCACTGCCGCCACGGCCAAGTGTCGTGGTGCGGCCTTTGCCTTCAGAACCGATAAAGCCTTGTGTGATAACCAGCGCGTCCTGCAGTCGCGGTTGCAGTTGCTGAACGGTAAGTTCGCTCAATATCTGCGTGTCCGGTTCAGCACGACCGAAACGATCGTTGGTGCGCATTATTTTACGCACGTCGAACCATTCCACCGGCACGTTGCGCTGGCGGATGATTTCTACAAATAACAGGGTGGACATCAGTTCGCCGTGGCTGACCAGTTCGTCGGTCAGTGCCGTTGATGTCGCGAGGCTGGCAGCTTCGGACAACATGGCGATGTTTTCCAGCATGCGGGTCAGCTCTTCGCGGATCACCGTCGGATTGTCCAGACGGTCAATAATGGCATTCTGGATACGGCGAATTTCATCAAGCAGGAATGCCCGGCGCTCGGCTTCTTTGCCTTCGGCCAGCTCGACTAATAAATTGGTGACGCCCGCAGAGGCGGAGAGAACAACCAGACGCACTTCAGGGCGCGACAGAACGATATCTGCACTGCGATTCATGGCGTCGAAATCCGCTACGCTGGTACCGCCGAATTTGGCGACGATAACGTTGCCCAGAGGCTGCGGGTTGGCGTTGCGGGTTGCTGCGTAATTCATGTAAAACCTCGTGTCAGGGTCGTCATACCAGACGGCCATCTATTCCATAAACTTTAAGAATTGGCACAAGGGGAGAGCGGGAAGGGGGCAGACGTAGAAATGCTACGATACACCCAGAAGCGCCCCACCTTGTCAACATCCTCTCGGATGCCCGGTGACAACCCAGGGGATTCAGCCCCTGTAGTCGATCATATGCCTGCCGCGGGCTTCAGACCTCGGCGTCGCTCCCCCTGATGTACCTTCGTAGGATTCGGCTCCTCCGATACACTTCCTGGGCGACGCGCCTCTTCTGGCTCACGCGACACGCGCGCGAGTTAGGTGCTTAGGAATAACGGGTTATGGCGCGTCTGTCAACGGTCTCGCGGCCCATGCGCCACATTTTGAACGATTCTCATCTAATATTGTTCTCTGTCATTGTGATTTAGCAGATCTGACCTATCGCAAGAAAAGGCATCTCTCCCGGAAGTTCAGGATACAATCGGGACAGTTACCTCATATTTATTCTCAGCCTAAGAGCATTGCTATGAAAAATATCAATCCAACTCAGACCGCTGCCTGGCAAGCCCTGCAGCAGCATTTCGACAAGATGAAAGATGTGCAGATTAGCCATCTGTTTGCTGAAGATGGTGATCGTTTCTCCAAATTCTCTGCCACGTTTGAAGACCAGATGCTGGTCGATTTCTCCAAAAACCGAATCACTGCAGAGACGCTGGACAAACTGCAGGCGCTGGCGAAAGAGACCGACCTTCAGGGCGCCATCAAATCGATGTTCTCTGGCGAGAAGATCAACCGCACAGAAGACCGTGCCGTGCTGCACGTTGCCCTGCGTAACCGCAGCAACACGCCAATCGTCGTGGACGGCAAAGATGTGATGCCGGAAGTGAATGCGGTTCTGGCGAAAATCAAAGGTTTCACCGAACGCGTAATCGGCGGCGAGTGGAAAGGTTATACCGGTAAGGCCATCACTGACGTGGTGAACATCGGTATCGGCGGTTCAGACCTCGGTCCATTCATGGTCACCGAAGCGCTGCGTCCGTACAAAAACCACCTGAATATGCATTTCGTCTCCAACGTGGATGGCACGCACATCGCCGAAACGCTGAAAGACTTGTCACCGGAAACCACGCTGTTCCTGGTCGCATCAAAAACCTTCACCACCCAAGAAACCATGACCAACGCCCACAGCGCGCGTGACTGGTTCCTGAAAACCGCGGGCGACAACAAACACGTGGCCAAACACTTCGCGGCGCTGTCCACCAACGGTAAAGCGGTGAGCGAGTTTGGTATCGACACCGACAACATGTTCGAATTCTGGGACTGGGTCGGCGGCCGTTACTCACTGTGGTCTGCAATCGGTCTGTCCATCGCCCTGTCTGTTGGTTTCGATAACTTCGAACAACTGCTGAGCGGTGCTCACGCGATGGATAATCACTTCGCCAATACCCCGGCGGAGAAAAACCTGCCGGTTCTGCTGGCGCTGATCGGTATCTGGTACAACGATTTCTACGGCACTGAAACCGAAGCGATTCTGCCATACGACCAGTACATGCACCGTTTTGCTGCTTACTTCCAGCAAGGCAACATGGAATCTAACGGTAAGTTCGTTGACCGTAACGGCAACCCTGTGGATTACCAGACGGGCCCGATCATCTGGGGCGAACCAGGCACTAACGGCCAGCACGCGTTCTATCAGCTGATCCACCAGGGAACCAAAATCATCCCTTGTGACTTCATCGCGCCGGCCATCAGCCATAACCCGCTGAGCGATCACCACGCGAAACTGCTGTCTAACTTCTTCGCACAGACAGAAGCGCTGGCGTTCGGTAAATCTCTGGATGTCGTCGAGAAAGAATTCGCCGATCAGGGTAAAAAACCGGAAGACGTTAAACACGTTGCACCGTTCAAAGTGTTCGAAGGTAACCGTCCGACCAACTCTATCCTGCTGCGTGAAATCACGCCTTACAGCCTGGGTGCGTTGATCGCGATGTACGAGCACAAAATCTTTACTCAGGGCGTTATCCTGAATATCTACACCTTTGACCAATGGGGCGTAGAGCTGGGCAAACAGCTGGCGAACCGTATCTTGCCAGAGCTGGAAGACGACAAAGATGTTACCGGTCACGACAGCTCGACTAACGGTTTGATTAACCGCTTTAAAAACTGGCGCTAATCCCTCGTTATCCTTCGCGCTGACCCGGCGTTGGCTGCCTTCACGAATCCCGGTCACATACTTGTGTATGCTCCCGGGAGTTCACTCAGTTGCCGCCTGGATGCAGCACGAATGATTTAGAGGGACGGGCCAAAATATTTCTAAATAAAAGGGTTAGCCTTCACCGGCTGACCCTTTTTTAATGCTCGTTTTATGGTGCGGACTCTGTGGTATTCTGCGGGTATTCATAACAAAAGTGGGATGTAGATCACATGGCAGGATCAAAACGCGCAATGATGATATCCGTCATTATGCAGCGAATCTTGAACGTTTTCTTATTGGGACTGGCCGCGATCCTGATGATTTTTATCGGGCGCGAAACGTATCATCTGGCGATGGTGTTGTTCGTGAATAACGATCAGTCTTCGTCGTATTTACTGATAGAGGGGATTGTCATTTACTTCCTCTATTTCGAGTTTATTGCACTGATTATCAAATACTTTTCATCGGGCTATCACTTCCCGTTGCGCTATTTTATTTACATCGGTATCACCGCGATTATCCGTCTGATTATCGTCGACCACAAAAGTCCTTATGACACGCTGGTTTACGCCTGTGCGATCCTCGTGCTGGTCGTGACGCTGTTCCTGGCTAACGGCGAACGTTTGCGCCGCGAATAAAACAGGCCATTACTGACCCGCATTCATGCGCTAGAATGCGGGGCAGATAATTCATTGGAGGTATGAATACCTTCATTACGGAGCCGTTGATGTCTGATTCCCATTCCCCCGAACAATCCCCGATCCACTGGTTTGACGATCCCTCGCAGGTGCCTGCGGATGTCGCCGACTGGCTGATGGAAATGGGATCCATGACCCGCCGGTTTGAAAAGCAGGGTGTTACCGTCACCGTGAAGCCGCAAAACGAATGTTTTGTCAGCCGCGAGGAACTGGGTGAAAGCGAAGCACATCAGTTGCCGGAAAGTGCCCGTTACTGGATCCGCGAAATCGTGCTGTTTGGCGATGCCGAACCCTGGCTTCTGGGCCGCACGGTCATTCCTGAAGAAACGCTGACCGGGCCTGATCTGGCGCTGGTTGATCTGGGCACAGTGCCCCTCGGGCGCTACCTGTTTAGCGGCAACAACCTCACCCGCGATTACATTCACCTGGGGCAATTGCAGAGTGAACAGGGCGATTTATGGGCGCGTCGTTCCCGTCTGCGTCTTTCAGACAAACCGCTGCTGCTGACTGAAATTTTCCTGCCGGACTCACCGGTGCATCGCCCCGAGGGTAAAGTGAGCAAGGCATGAGCCAGACTAATCAACAAGGAGAACAGAGAGTGTCAGGAAGTATGACTCAGGGCACATGGCGTGATTACTGCCGCCTGATGCGTATTGATAAACCTATCGGCTCGCTGTTGCTGCTGTGGCCAACATTATGGGCATTGTGGGTGGCCGGTGGTGGAATGCCATCTGCTAAGATTTTGCTGGTGTTCGTGCTGGGCGTTTTCTTTATGCGTGCAGCCGGTTGCGTGGTGAACGACTACGCAGACCGCAAATTTGACGGTCATGTAAAACGGACCGCGAACCGTCCGCTGCCAAGCGGTGCGATTACTGGCAAGCAGGCGAAAATGCTTTTTGTCGGGCTGGTGCTGGTGTCCTTCCTGCTGGTTCTCCTGCTCAACCGCATGACCATTTTGCTGTCTCTGGCCGGGCTGGCGCTGGCATGGATTTATCCGTTTATGAAGCGGGTCAGCCATCTGCCGCAGGTCGTTTTGGGCGCGGCGTTTGGCTGGGCAATTCCGATGGCGTACGCGGCGGTAAGCGAAAGCGTACCGCTCAGCTGCTGGCTGATGTTTGCCGCCAATATCTGCTGGACGGTGGCTTACGATACGCAATATGCCATGGTGGATCGCGATGATGATTTGAAAATCGGCGTGAAGTCGACAGCGATTTTGTTTGGTCGTTTTGACACGCTGATTATCGGCCTGCTGCAACTTGGCACACTGGTTCTGATGGGATTTGTGGGACATCTTTCACAACTTGGCGCACCGTTCTACTGGTCGCTGCTGCTGGCCGCTGCGCTGTTTATGCATCAGCAAAAGCTGATTGCTAAACGCGAACGCGATGCCTGTTTCCTGGCATTCCGTCAGAACAACTATGTCGGACTGGTGCTGTTCCTCGGCATTCTGATGAGCTTATCAGCGTTCAGTTTCTAAGATTTCCAGACCTTGGATGGCATCCATAAAAAACGCCCGGACTCTGTAAAAAGTCCGGGCGTTTTGTTTTACCGCCCGCTGGCGTGCGCTAATAGCGGTTAATGATCGGTATCGCGCACATCCATCTTCGGCTCAGCCGGTGGCTCTGTCGGTTGCGGCAGCTCAGAAGGCATTCCCGCACTCTCGATCGTCAGCTTGATATCCGGCGTCATCAGATCACTGAGCATGATGTAAATCTCACGCGTTTGTTCCTGAATCGCATCACCGGTGTCACTGATATAACCCTCAGCGCGCAGTGTGCCGACCAGCGTTGAGAACACCGCTTTGTCGAAGAATTCAGGTGCATTGATACCGTGTAATACGGACAAACGCTGCGCCATAATCCGGCTCTCTTTCTCCAGCGCACCGCGGTTGATGCTCGGATTATTGGTGAGCAGCGAGAAAGTAATGGCATAGCGTTGCAGCGTTTCACGCACACCCGCGGCCAGCAGTTGCAGGGTACGGATACGCGCCGGGTTCAGGGTCAGTTCATCGTCTTCCAGATGAATGATTTGCTGACGTGCCAGTTCCAGCGTCAGAACATCCAGCACCTGCGGCAGCTCTGACTTATCATAATGCATAAACAGTTCTGCTTTGAGCATCGGATAAATCAGTTCCACCTGACGCAGTAATTCTGCGCGGGTGACCTGACGGTGATGCATCACGATGCTTGAAATCAGCGACGGCAACACCAGCATATGGTGGATATTGTTGCGGTAATACGTCATCAGAACAGCCTGCTCGCGCGGCAGAACGATGATGTCACCGATGTTGTCTTTCTCGACCTGGAACTTGTTCATGTTCAGCGCGTGATCGAGCAGCTGATCGGCGGTCAGATCAGGCACCGTGGAATCCGCGTTATACGGCACGTTACGCAGCAATTGCAAATAGCAGTCGATTTGTTCGGTCAGCTGTTCACGGGTCAGCGAGCGCTGACGGGATGCCAGCAGCGCGGTACAACACAGGTTCATGGCGTTAGCCGCGGCTGAGTTGTTAATACGCACCATAATCTGCTCTGCCAGATCCTGCACCGTTGGCGTCAGCCAGCTCGGACGCTGCGCTTCGATTGGGTCGATCGCTTCACGCCAGGTAGGTACGTTCTGGTTCAGGTAAGTGGTCAGATGCAGTGGCTCGCCGAAATTCACATAACCCTGACCGAGGTTGCGCAGCTTGCGCAGCCCGTTCAGCATCTGCGTCAGGCTTTCTTTCTCTTTGGTCGCACCGCGTAATTCTTTGGCGTACGTGCCCACTTCCATCACGTGCTCATAACCGATGTAAATCGGCACTAACGTAATCGGACGTGAACCGCCGCGCAGCATGGCCTGAATGGTCATCGCCAGCGTACCGGTTTTCGGTTCCAGCAGACGTCCGGTTCGTGAACGGCCACCTTCCACAAAGTATTCGACCGAATAACCGCGGCTGAACAACTCGCCCAGATATTCGCGGAAAACGGTGGAATAAAGCTTGTTGCCCTTAAAGGTACGACGGATGAAGAACGCACCCAGACGACGGAAAATCGGGCCAGCCGGCCAGAAATTCAGGTTGATACCGGCAGCGATATGCGGCGGCACCAGCCCCTGGTGATAGAGCACGTAAGACAGCAGCAGGTAATCCATATGGCTGCGGTGGCAGGGCACATACACAATTTCCTGACCATCAAGCGCCAGCTGACGGACACGTTCAGCATTGTTGACGTTGATGCCTTTATACAAGCGGTTCCACGTCCAGCTCAGCACGCGGTCTGACAGACGCACGGCCTCATAAGAGAAGTTCGCCGCGATTTCTTCCATCAGCGCGATAGCATTCTGCTGGGCTTTTTCGTGGGAAATTTTCTTGCTGCGGGCTTCGTCTTCGATCGCTTTTTCGATGGCTTTGGAAGCCAGCAATTTATTGAATAAATCCTGACGAGCCGGAAGACGCGGGCCGACCGCTGCCAGACGCTGGCGGGAGAAATGCATACGCGCCACGCGTGCCAGTTTCTGAGCGATGGTTTTGTCGGTGCCGTGCTCTGTCGCCATATAGCGCAGGGAAACGGTATTGGAGAAACGGACAAAACTGTCACGTCCGAGCCACAAGACGGCAAAGAATTTCTGGATGCCATTCAGTACGCGCAGATGCGGCGTATCATCCTGACCTTCACGGCCCGGCGCACGGCCAAACATCACGGAAACCGGCAGCATTTGAATGTCTAAATCCGGATTGTTGCGGTGCAAATCCAGATAGTCGTGGAACAGCTTTACGGATTCCTGCTTCGGCGTGTAATACGAGAACACGCGCGGGCCTTCAGCAATGAAAACATGGCTTGGCAGCAGCGTTCCGTCGATTTCCAGCGGAATAAGGGGATCGGGCAGATTCTCTGCCAGACATTGCGCACGCAACGTCAGCAAGTCTGCTTTGGAGTTGTAAGGCAATACGTACAAAATCGGGCGCGTCGGGTCCAAATGCAACTCGGTAACCGGATCTGAAGGTATGACCTTGCTCTTTACCAGCAATGAGAGTGGTAAATTCAATAATGTGTAATAAAGTCTACGCCAACCTGACATAAAAACGTGAAGCCTCTTGTTAGCCATTTCGCCGCAAGGATACCAGAAAGATCCGTGGAGATCTGTGGTCATATAAAAGCTAAAATACGGCACACTTTTAAGGACAACCCTTCAAGGATCAGTACCCGAAATGGCGAACCAAGTCACTGGATTTACCCGAATTTATAAAGCGGCCGGATATTCCTGGAAAGGATTGAAAGCCGCATGGCAGAACGAAGCGGCTTTTCGCCAGGAAGCCAGCGTGGCTATCCCGTTAATTTTGTTATCTTTCTGGCTCGATGTCAGCACGGTTGAACGCATTTTGCTTGTAAGCTCCGTGATGCTGGTCTGCGTCACCGAGTTGCTCAACAGTGCGGTGGAATGCGCGATTGACCGTATCGGCCCTGAGTTTCACGTGCTCTCAGGGCGGGCAAAAGATATCGGTTCTGCTGCCGTACTTCTGACCATCATATTGGCGATTTTTGTCTGGGTCAGTATCTTTTGGCCGCGATGGTTCTGATCTGGAATCTGTATTCCAGGAATCACCGTTATGCCCTGTTTTTATTCAATCTTAGGTTTTCATTGACCGTTTAGCTGTATATACTCACAGCAAGACTGTATAAACAACCAGGGGGCGGAATGAAAGCTTTAACGACCAGACAACAAGAGGTCTACGACCTTATTCGCGATCATATCTCCACCACCGGTATGCCACCGACTCGCGCAGAGATTGCATCGCGTCTGGGTTTCCGTTCTCCCAATGCGGCGGAAGAACACCTGAAAGCGCTGGCACGTAAAGGCGTTATCGAGATTGTCTCCGGTGCATCTCGTGGTATCCGTCTGCTGATGGAAGAAGAAGAAGGTTTACCGCTGATCGGCCGCGTTGCCGCCGGTGAGCCGCTGCTGGCACAGCAACATATCGAAGGGCATTATCAGGTTGATCCGGCGATGTTCAAGCCGAGCGCCGATTTCCTGCTGCGCGTCAGCGGGATGTCGATGCGTGATATCGGTATCCTCGACGGCGATTTGCTGGCCGTGCATAAAACGCAGGACGTGCGTAACGGCCAGGTTGTCGTGGCGCGTATCGATGATGAAGTCACCGTGAAACGCCTGAAAAAGCAGGGCAGCGTGGTGCAGTTATTGCCTGAGAACAGCGAATTCCAGCCGATCGTGGTGGATTTACGCGAACAGAATTTCAGCATTGAAGGGCTAGCCGTAGGCGTCATCCGTAACGGCAACTGGATCTGACCTTCGTACTTCGAGCTGCAGACGCGTTGGCTGCGTGCGTTTACCCGAATCACTGACTCATGTCAGCTCATCGGGATTCTCTTACTTGCCGCCTTCCTGCAACTCGAATTACTCGCTCAGAAATTGCTGAGTCAGAAATTGCTGTGTCAGATAGAGAAGACTAAAAAACATTGAATATGGATGGCGGCCGCCTCTGGCATCCATGTGAATTCAAAGAGAAATGCGTTTCTCTCATCATCGCCCCTTTCGGGGCGATGTCATTTTAGGCATAACCTGAACCTCCGGCATGAGATTCTCTATGCAACATCATTCCCTGCGACAATCATTCAAAAATACCTTTCTAAGCCCCGCGGATAAAGCACTCTGGACCCTGGCGTTACCGATGATTTTTTCCAATATCACGGTGCCTCTTCTTGGTCTGGTCGATACCGCAGTGATCGGTCATCTCGACAGTGCCGATTATCTCGGTGGTGTGGCGGTTGGTTCGATGGTCACGACTTTCCTCTTCATGATGCTGCTGTTTCTGCGCATGAGCACCACCGGCATGACCGCACAGGCGCTGGGCGCAAAAGACAATCAGTTGCTGGCTCGTGCTTTTGTGCAGCCCTTTTTGCTGGCGGTGCTGGCCGGTGTCATCATCCTGTTATTTCGCCATCCGCTGATGGAGCTGGCGTTTCATGTCGTGGGTGGCAGTCAGTCGGTGCTGGAACAGGCGAGGCTGTTTATCGAAATCCGCTGGTACAGTGCGCCTGCTTCTCTGGCGAATCTGGTGATCCTCGGCTGGTTGCTGGGCATCCAGTATATTCGCGGGCCGGTGATTTTGCTGATCGCGGGAAATCTGCTGAATATTATCCTGGATATCTGGCTGGTAATGGGGCTGGGGCTGAACGTACGTGGTGCGGCGATGGCAACTGCCAGTGCAGAGTATTTCACGTTGTTCATCGGGCTGTATTTTGTCTGGCGTGTCATGAAACGACGCGGTATCACCGGTTCAGAAATCACCAGTGCGTGGCGCGGTAATTTGCGCCGTCTTCTCGGACTTAACCGCGACATCATGCTGCGCTCATTGCTGTTGCAGCTATGCTTTGCCTCACTGACCATACTGGGTGCGCGGCTGGGCAGCCATATTGTGGCGGTCAACGCTGTTCTGATGAACCTGCTGACCTTTACCGCATTTGCACTCGACGGCTTTGCGTATGCCATCGAAGCCCATTCCGGTGAGGCATTCGGTGCGCGCAATCGCGAAAAGCTGCTGAACGTGTGGCATGCCGCGTGCCGTCAGGCCGGACTGGTGGCGCTGGCTTTTGCGCTAATTTATGCCGTAGCCGGCGGGGCGATTATAAATGCGCTCACCTCACTCCCCGAATTGCGTGAGCTGGCGGATCATTACCTCGGCTGGCAAATTGTATTGCCGCTGGTGGCGGTCTGGTGTTATCTGCTCGATGGGATGTTTATCGGTGCCACACGCGGGCGGGATATGCGTAACAGCATGGTGGTTGCAGCGCTCGGATACGGGCTGACGCTTATGACTTTACCGGTAATGGGAAACCATGCGTTATGGCTGGCGCTGACCGTCTTCCTCGGCTTGCGCGGGATTTCACTGGGCTGGATATGGCGTCGTTACTGGCAGCGCGATACCTGGTTTTCTTCTCCCGGACACTGAATTGGCAGTGTTTTATCAAAGATATAAATGTTCTTTTGCCGTTATTTCCTGCTTTGGAATAATCCTAATAATGGTTTTTATCCCTGTTCGGGGAGGATTAATCCAGATTCTCTACTAACCTTAGAAGTGTTAAGGACGAGCTGCCGGAACAAAACGCAGCTCCATAAACCCAAGGTAACAGGAGATATTTTATGAATAAGGACCAAGCCGACGGTAACTGGAAACAGTTCAAAGGGAAAGTGAAAGAAAAATGGGGCAAACTGACCGATGACGACCTGACAGTGGTTGAAGGTAAACGTGATCAGTTGGTTGGTAAGATTCAGGAGCGTTACGGCTATCAGAAAGATCAGGCCGAGAAAGAGCTCAAGGAATGGGAAACCAGCAACAAATATCACTGGTAATACGCGACTCCCCCTCGCGTGTCAGTGACGTATCCTGAGATTTAGCTGCTCCTACCCGGAACGCTTCAGGATACGGGTACACGGATGTACCCAACTTTATATCTTCACTTCTTAGCTTTTGCACATACTCGCTTCAGTAAATGCCCGCACAAACACCAAAATCCCTTAGCGTTTTTTCACCACAATACTGTGGTCATGATCGCAGTGCTCATGGCTGTCACAGGTTTCCACGACCTTACATTCCCCGCACAAACCGTGGGCTTCCACGACAGAATGGCGAAGCTCAAAGCCGGATTCCGTTGCCAGTTTTGCCAGACGTTCTTCAATACCGTCAGTGGTTTTTTCCGTCACCAGCCCGCAGCGGTCGCAGATGAACAGCGCAGACGTGTGGCTCGGCTCTTCGAAATGGTGGCAAAGCACGTAGCTGTTAGCCGACTCAACCCGATGGATAAAGCCTTGTTCAAGCAGAAAATCCAGCGCGCGGTAAACGGTTGGCGGTTTTGCCTGTGGCTCGCTGACACGCAGCAGATCCAGCAAATCGTAGGCGCTGATGGCACCGGGTTGTTGCGCCATCAGGCGCAGTACTTCCAGCCGCTGCGGCGTAAGACGAACATTGCGCTGCTGGCAAAGTTCTTCAGCTTGCGAAAGTAATTTTTCCGGATTATTCAGGGTCATAGCAACGTTCTCTGAGCGCAGATTGGGATCGACAGGCCACATCATGCGACCATTGTTGATTTTATCATGCTTAGGCTAAAACGACGAATTATGCGCCATTCATTAAGATGTATTGCGGCGACGTTATTTCTCTGCACGATGGCGCAGGATGCCGAATCTTTGTTCTGTGGTATAATCACCGATTAACTTCTCTCTGGCGTTGCGTCAGAGAGAGCGCCACGAACCCCTTCAGCGAATGTCAGGCCGATGTCAGAAACTCAACACGCAATGCCCCAGACCACTCCGTTTTCCGCTCAGCGTTTTTCCGTTGCGCCGATGCTCGACTGGACCGATCGCCACTGTCGCCATTTTCACCGGCTGATGACCGGCCAGACGTTGCTGTACACCGAAATGGTGACTACCGGTGCCATTATTCATGGCAAAGGGGATTATCTCGGGTTTGGCGACGCTGAACATCCGGTATCATTGCAGCTTGGCGGCAGCAATCCTGCCGATCTGGCACATTGCGCTAAACTGGCAGAAGAACGCGGTTATGACGAAATTAACCTCAACGTCGGTTGCCCGTCGGATCGCGTGCAGAACGGCATGTTTGGTGCCTGTCTGATGGGGCAGGCGTCGCAGGTAGCGGACTGCATCAAAGCCATGCGCGATGTGGTTTCAATTCCGGTGACGGTCAAAACCCGTATCGGTATTGACGATCAGGACAGCTACGAATTTCTGTGCGATTTCATCCGTCAGGTGTCTGAAAACGGCGGCTGCGATACCTTTATTATCCATGCGCGTAAAGCCTGGCTTTCCGGTCTCAGCCCGAAAGAAAACCGTGAAATCCCGCCGCTCGATTACCCGCGTGTGTATCAGCTTAAGCGTGATTTCCCGCAGCTGACGATGGCGATTAACGGCGGCATTAAAACGCTCGAAGAAGCCAAAACGCATCTGCAATTTATGGATGGCGTGATGGTCGGTCGCGAGGCTTACCAGAATCCGGGCATGTTGCTGAACGTCGATCGCGAGCTGTTTGGCTCCGACGCGCCGCTGAAAACCGGGCCGGATATTATCCGCGCGCTGTATCCGTATATCGACGCGGAACTGAGTAAAGGCACCTATCTGGGCCACATTACCCGCCATATTCTTGGTCTGTTCCAGGGCGTGCCGGGCGCACGTCAGTTCCGTCGTCACCTGAGTGAGAACGCTCATAAAGCCGGCGCGGGCATTGATGTGGTTGAACAGGCATTGCAGATGGTCGCTCAGCAACAGGAAATGGCGGCACAGGCCTGAAAATCAGGTGAGTAAAATCACTATATGTTAGTCAAATTTACTATCTTTTCGCAGGCCATTCGTGCCTGCGAAATATTTTCTTCTTGTAATTCAATCCATTATTTATCCCGTCACACTGGCACGTTTCTTGTAATAGCTAACGTGTGTTCTGACATCACGTCTTATTGCACATGGCTTATTAAGGAGCACCCGATGCTGGAAATTCTCTTCGTGCTTGGTTTTTTCTTTATGCTGATGCTGACCGGCATTTCGCTGCTGGGCATGATCGCTGCGCTGATCGTCGCATTCGCAGTAATGATGTTGGGTGGCTTTCTGGCGATTGTTATAAAAATGTTGCCTTGGCTGATTTTGGCCGTGGTTGCCGTGTGGATTTACCGGGCATTTATCAAACCGGATCAGCCAAAATATCGCCGCCGCCGTTTACCGTAATTTCTACTGTCGATAAGTAGTTTCTGTAACTGCATGAAATACTGGTGATTAGTGGTGGTCTTTTGAGCACAAAAAAATGTAACCGTTGCAGCGATAACTTTTGCTTATGTGCTAGCGATCACAAGCTCGGTCAGAATGTGCGGTCGAAATGCATAAATCATATTTTTTAACATGGGTGACTGTTAGGATGGAATTCATTGGCAGCCGTCAGGCTGTAAACCGAATTCATCAAGTCCGCTGAGGCACACAATAGTCGCTTAAGTGACATCGCCCTGCGGATTTACCCGGCAGTACCCTACAGCAGTACCCGTCTGAAATCAGAGGTCGTCTGAGTCAGACAGTAAGAAAGGCTTCCATATTCTGGAAGCCTTTTTTGCATTGGCTTAGGGAACTGTTATGGGATCAGTAAACTTGAGCCTTGCGTTACGCGGCTTTCCAGCGTTTCGTGCGCGCGTCTGGCTTCGGAGAGCGGGAATTTCTGCGCGTCGCTGACGTCCACTTTTATCGCGCCGCTGGCAATCAGTGAAAACAGCTCGCTGCTCGCGTGTGCCAGTTCTTCGCGGTTGGTCACGTAGCCATTCAGGGAAGGGCGCGTCACGAACAGCGAACCTTTCTGATTGAGGATCGCCAGATCCACGCCTTTCACCGGGCCGGAAGCATTGCCGAAACTGACCAGCAAACCACGGCGTTTCAGGCTGTTCAGCGATTTCTCGAAGGTGTCTTTACCGACAGAATCGTACACCACACCGACTTTTTCGCCGCCAGTCAGCTCCGCCACGCGGGACGCGATATCTTCTTTCTGATAATTAATCGTCGCCCAGGCACCGGCCTGTTTCGCGCGTTCGGCTTTTTCGTCCGAACCCACAGTTCCGATCAGTTTAACGCCCAGCGCTTTCGCCCACTGGCAGGCAATCAGACCGACGCCACCGGCCGCAGCATGGAAAAGGATGGTTTCGCCGGCCTGCACTTCGTGGGTCTGGCGCAGTAAATAGTAAACCGTCAGCCCTTTAAGGAAGGACGCCGCCGCCTGTTCAAAACTGATGGCATCCGGCAGCAAGGCAATTTTATCCTGCGGCACGTTATGGAATTCACTGTAAGCCCCGAGCGCCGATTGCGCGTAGACCACGCGGTCGCCCGGCTTAATACCGGTCACGTCGCTGCCGACTTTACTAACAATCCCTGCCGCTTCAGTCCCTAAACCGGCCGGAAAACTGGCGGGCGCATACAGACCGCTGCGCACGTAAGTATCGATATAGTTGATACCGATGGCCTTATTCTCAACCTGAACTTCGCCAGCCTGCGGATCTTGTGGCTGATAATCAACGTATTGCAGAACGTCTGGAGTGCCTGTTTCAGAAAACTGGATGCGCTTTGCCATGTTTATCCCTCGTGATGGAGTCTGATTTCAACCCTAGGCTAAATGTTCGGGACAATCCAGATTTTCGGCACTAAGGGTTAATACCCTTTTGAAATGGTTTATACTGTCGCGCGAGTCTGGCTCTGATTTTTGGAAACCGGACGCTCATAAAACAGGCGCTTAGAGCAGGAACTATTCCACAGATGGCAGCAAAAAAACCGACCAATCAACAGAACGAAAACCGCGATCGCAGATGGAAGGATTGAAACTTCCGCCGCATTCGCTGGAAGCTGAACAATCCGTTCTGGGCGGGCTGATGCTGGATAACGAACGCTGGGATAACGTCGCCGAGCGTGTGGTCAGTAATGACTTCTTCAGCCGCCCGCATCGCCTGATTTTCACCGAAATGCAGCGTTTGCTGGAGATGAGCAAACCGATCGACCTGATTACGCTTTCTGAATCCCTGGAACAGAAAGGCGAACTGGATTCCGTCGGCGGTTTCGCCTATCTGGCAGAGCTCTCGAAAAATACCCCAAGTGCGGCGAATATCGGCGCTTATGCCGACATCGTGCGTGAACGCGCAGTCGTTCGCGAAATGATTTCCGTCGCCAATGAAATTGCCGATGCGGGTTATGATCCGCAGGGGCGCAGCAGCGAAGACCTGCTGGACTTAGCCGAATCCCGCGTATTCCAGATTGCCGAATCCCGCGCCAGTAAAGACGAAGGCCCGAAAAGCATCGACCGTATTCTGGAAAGCACCGTTTCGCGTATCGAAGAACTGTTCCAGCGCCCGCACGACGGCGTAACCGGTGTGTCCACCGGCTATGCGGATCTCGATAAGAAAACCGCCGGTTTGCAAAAATCGGATCTGATCATCGTGGCGGCACGTCCTTCGATGGGTAAAACCACGTTTGCGATGAACCTCGCCGAAAATGCGGCGATGATGCAGGATAAACCGGTCTTAATCTTCAGTCTTGAGATGCCCGGCGACCAGATCATGATGCGTATGCTGGCGTCGCTTTCCCGCGTCGATCAGACCAAAATCCGTACCGGTCAGCTTGATGACGAAGACTGGGCGCGAATTTCCAGCACCATGGGGATCCTGCTCGAAAAACGTAACATGTATATCGATGACTCGTCCGGCCTGACGCCAACTGAAGTCCGTTCGCGCGCGCGCCGTATCTTCCGTGAACACGGCGGTCTGAGTCTGATCATGATTGACTATCTCCAGCTGATGCGCGTTCCGTCGCTGTCCGATAACCGTACGCTGGAAATCGCCGAAATCTCCCGCTCGCTCAAAGCGCTGGCGAAAGAATTGCAGGTGCCGGTGGTGGCGCTGTCGCAGCTTAACCGAAGCCTGGAGCAACGCGCCGATAAACGCCCGGTCAACTCCGACTTACGTGAATCAGGTTCCATCGAGCAGGACGCCGACTTAATCATGTTCATCTATCGTGACGAGGTTTATCACGATAACAGTGAAGAAAAAGGCATCGCGCAAATCATCCTCGGTAAACAACGTAACGGCCCGATCGGTACCGTCCGCCTGACCTTTAACGGTCAGTGGTCACGATTTGATAATTACGGCGGCCCGCAATACGACGAAGATTAGTGTGGGGCTATTTTGCTTGCCATTTTGTGTCCAGGCAGTGCTCAAAATCCTCGTGTACTACGTGTACACTCCGGTTTTTCCGCGCTGGCCGAACGCAAACTGGCTGCGCCAATAACGCCCCTTTAGGCTGCTAAAACCTCAATAATTTCATGCAAAGGACTTAAAATGAAAGCGGCTACGGCTGTCATTGATCGCCGCGCTCTGCGACACAATCTGCAACGGGTGCGTCATCTGGCGCCACAAAGTCGTCTGGTTGCGGTAGTGAAAGCAAACGCTTATGGGCACGGTCTGTTAGAGACGGTGCATAGCTTGCAGGATGCCGATTATTACGGCGTTTCCCGTCTCAGCGAAGCACTGATGCTGCGCAAAGCCGGTGTCGTTAAACCTGTTCTTCTCCTCGAAGGCTTTTTCTCCGCCAGTGAATTACCGTTGCTGACTGAACATCAGCTGGATACCGCCGTTCACAGCATCGAGCAGCTCGACGCGCTGGAAAGCGCTGACCTCGCGCGTCCGCTGAATGTCTGGCTGAAAATCGATACGGGTATGCACCGTTTGGGCGTTCATCCTGCACAGGCCGACGCGTTTTATCAGCGCCTGAGTGCCTGCAAAAATGTCGTTCAGCCGGTCAATATCATGAGTCATTTCTGCCGTGCCGATGAGCCGGAAAGCGATGCCACAACGAAGCAGCTGAACAGCTTTAATGCGTTTGCTGAAGGCAAGCCGGGGCAGAAATCGATCGCGGCTTCCGGCGGGATTTTGCTGTGGCCGGAATCGCATATGAATCTGGTTCGTCCTGGCATTATTTTGTACGGCGTCTCGCCGATGGAAACCGGAACGGCCAGCGATTTCGGGCTGCAACCGGCTATGACGCTGACGTCCAGCCTGATCGCCGTGCGTGAGCACACTGCCGGTGAACCGGTCGGTTATGGCAGTACGTGGGTCAGCGATCGCGACACTCGTCTGGGCGTCGTGGCGATGGGGTATGGCGACGGGTATCCGCGCAGTGCGCCGAACGGTACGCCGGTGCTGGTCAATGGCCGGGAAGTACCGGTTGCCGGGCGCGTGTCGATGGACATGATCACTGTGGATTTAGGGCCGGAATCGACAGATAACGTTGGTGATGAAGTGATTTTCTGGGGCGAAAAATTACCGGTTGAGCGCATTGCACAGGCAACCGGTATCAGTGCTTATGAGCTGATTACCCAACTCAGCGAGCGCGTTGCCCGCATTTATACTGGCGACTAAACCTTACTTCTTCACGCCCAGCCACTGGCTGACAATCTTCTGATAGTCGCCGGTGGCTTTACTCAGGTGCAGCCACTGGTCGACATACATCTTCCAGCTCACGTCATCACGCGGCAACATGTAGGCTTTCTCGCCATATTGCAGCGGCTTTTTCGGATTCACCGCACACAGTTTCGGATAGTGTTTCTGCTGGAATAGCGCTTCCGACGCATCTGTAATCATCACATCGGCTTTCTTATCCATCAGTTTCTGGAAGATGGTGACGTTATCGCTCAGCGTCAGCGTGGCTTTTGGCAGGTGACTGTGGACAAAGGCTTCGTTGGTGCCGCCCTCCGGTTCAATCAGGCGCACGGATGGCCGGTTCAGCTGTTCAACCGTCTGGTACTGACGCACATTTTCGCAGCGCACCAGCGGGATTTTCCCGTCCTGATCCAACATGTTAGCGAACCAGGCTTTCTGCTGGCGTTTCAGCGTGACGGAAATTCCGCCCATGGCGATGTCACAATGACCGGCGCTCATTTCGTCCGGCAATGATTTCCAGGTGACCGGCACCCAGTTCACTTTTACGTCCAGACTCGCCGCCAGCGATTGCGCCATGGCGATATCAATGCCTTCATATTCCCCGTTTTCTTTCAAAAACGTATACGGCTTATAGTCGCCGGTGGTGCAAACATTCAGCGAACCTTTCTGTAATACGCGTTCAAGATGGGAAGACGTGGTATCCGCCTGTGCGAAAACGGGTAAAGCAGACAGTAAGGCGAGAGAAAAGAGTACTTTTTTCATTATTTTTTTCCTTGCGGTATGAATGTGCGCAAGTATAAGAAAAAACAGCCGATAAGTATTTATAACTCGTTATAGTGGGAATGCTTTTTGCAATAATATTACAACAGGAATGCGAACATAAAAAATTAATACGACAGGAAAGGTGCCATGTACAGCGTTGATGATTATGACCTGAAAATTCTGACCCTATTACAAGCTAACGGAAGACTGACCAACCAGGAATTAAGCGAACTGGTCGGGCTGTCAGCTTCACAATGTTCACGCCGCCGGATTGGTCTGGAACAGGCTCAGTTAATCCTCGGTTATCACGCGCGTCTGGCACCGGAAGCGCTCGGTTTAGGCATGATTGGTCTGATTGAGGTTAGACTTATCAACCATTTACCCGCACAGGTCGAGGCTTTCCACAGCATGCTGGGAGAAGTGGCTGCGATTATTGATGCCTATAAAACGACCGGAGATGCGGATTATTTGCTGAAGGTCGCGGTGAAAGATTTAGCCGGTTTAAGCACGCTGATCAGCCAAATCCTGTCAGTACATAAAAGTGTGGCGCATGTAAAAACATCGGTAGTCCTTAACCGGTTAAAAGAAAACGGCTTATTAACGCTGGGATAAGAATATTAGCCCTCTATTTTGCGCGCACTGTTATGGTGATTTATTTTGGTGCAGCCTCACTTTAATGGTGCATTATTTTGAATTGTTATGCGCACTCTGTGCATGTAAAGAATAATTAACGCGTCATAAAATCTTATTTTCGATTTTTAATGCAAATTCCGTGCGTAAATATTGCCTTAATTCCTCATCTCATTAATTATCTCAAAATCAGTCTTTAGTCTTATTATTTTGGGGTACAGGGAATTATGGCAAGTGTTGACGACATCAAACAGCCAGTTGAGCAGCCGCGCATCGGGCATACGCTGGTGGAAGATGCGCTGGCGATCATTATCGGTACGCTGATGGTTTCTTTTGGCGTGGTGATGTTACGGCAGGTTGGCGCACTGACCGGTGGCACCGCGGGAATGGCATTTCTGGCGCATTACGTGACACAAATTTCGTTCGGCACCGCTTTCTTTATCATCAACTTACCTTTCTATTACCTGTCTTTCCGCCGCATGGGCTTGCAGTTCACGCTGAAAACTTTCGCCGCCGTTGCGCTGGTTTCCGTCTTCTCCGACCTCCATCCGCTGTTTGTGCATTTCGATCATCTTCAGCCGTTCTACGCCACGTTATTTGCCAATGTAATTATGGGCATCGGCTTCATTGTGCTGTTCCGCCATAAAGCCAGCCTCGGCGGCGTGAACATTCTGGCGCTGTTTCTGCAGGACAAATACGGCATCCGCGCCGGCAAACTGCAAATGGGCGTGGACTGCTGCATCGTGCTGGCGTCGTTGTTTGTTGTCAGTTACGAAATGCTGATTGCCTCGGTGCTGGGCGCAGTGATCGTGAATCTGATCATCGCGATGAATCATCGTCCTGGGCGTTACAGCGTCTGAAGAAATTACCGCACAAAAAACGCCCGACAAATGACAACATAGTTGTCATCTTTTTTAACGAACTTTGATAGTCTGTGAAACAGTCGTGATCCGCCCGAAAACCGGGATGGATCGCCGCGCCACTCAACCAAACCAAGGAGATGTATACCGTGTTCCAACATGTCGATGCCTATGCCGGTGACCCCATTTTGTCGCTGATGGAAAGTTTCAAGACCGATCCGAGACAAGATAAGGTAAACCTGAGCATCGGTCTTTATTACGACGAGCAGGGTATTATTCCGCAACTGGCTGCGGTTGAAAATGCAGAGAACCAGCTGAACGCGGGGCCACAGGCTGCGTCAGTGTATCTGCCGATGGAAGGTCTGCCGGCATACCGCGCAGGCGTTCAGGAGTTGCTGTTTGGTGCCGATCATCCGGCGCTGAAACAACAGCGTATCGCAACCATTCAGACCGTCGGCGGTTCCGGCGCGCTGAAAGTGGGTGCGGATTTCCTCAAGTTTTATTTCCCGAATTCAGATGTTTACGTCAGTGATCCGACCTGGGAAAACCACGTGGCTATCTTTGGCGGCGCAGGCTTCAAAGTGCATACTTATCCGTACTTTGATGCAGAAACGCTGGGTGTGAATTTCACCGCGATGATCGAACGCCTGAAAACCTTACCGGCGCAAAGCATTGTATTGCTGCACCCTTGCTGTCATAACCCGACGGGTTCTGACCTGACGCCAGCCCAGTGGGATCAGGTGATTGAAGTCACCAAACAGCGCGAGCTGATCCCGTTCCTGGATATCGCTTATCAGGGCTTTGGCGCAGGCATTGATGACGACGCTTACGCCATCCGCGCGATGGCGGCGGCAGGCGTGAACTGCTTCGTCAGCAACTCTTTCTCGAAAATTTTCTCCCTGTACGGCGAACGCGTCGGCGGATTGTCCGTGGTCTGTGAAGACAGCGAAGCCGCAGGCCGCGTCTTGGGTCAGCTGAAAGCGACCGTGCGTCGTAACTACTCCAGCCCGCCGAATTTCGGTGCGAAAGTAGTGGCGAAAGTCCTGAGTGACAGCGCCCTGAACGCGCAATGGAAAGCCGAAGTCGAGAAAATGCGTACCCGTATTCTCGAAATGCGCCACACGCTGGTCGACAGCCTGAAAACCGCGTTGCCGGGTCGTAATTTTGACTACCTGCTGCAACAGCGCGGGATGTTCAGCTACACCGGATTCAGCGAAGCGCAGGTCGTGCGTCTGCGTGAAGAGTTCGGCGTGTACCTGATCCTCAGCGGTCGTGTCTGCATGGCGGGTTTGAATCACCACAATGTGAAGCAGGTGGCTGAAGCTTTCGCCGCCGTCCAGTAAATCCCCGTCATATTTCGGGCTACGGATGCGTTGGTTGCGTTCACTAAGGCTGACAGAAATGTCGGCCTTTTTCGTATTTGCGATCTGCTACCTTTCTTTTTTGCGATGTTGCTGCACACTAAATAGACGATTCCGGTTCGCGGGGTCGTCAACATCAGACAAGGAGAAAGGCCAAAATGACCAGTGCGGAATTGCTCGACTATTGCATGGGGAAACCCGGAGCAGAACAAAGTACCCAAAATCAGCACGGCGCGAATCAGATAAAAGTGGGCGGAGTCATGTTCGCCATGTTCTGCGATTGTCAGGGACATGAAGCGGTTTCGCTGAAAACCAGCACCGGCATGGCCGGCAAGTTACGCGCCGAACATACCTGTATTCTTCCGGGTAAGAATCTCAACAAAGCGCACTGGAATACCGTGGTTCTGGATGGCACTTTGCCGGATTCTCAATTTTATTCCCTGATCGACAGTTCTTACCAGACGGTCGTTTCCGGTTTAGAAGAGCATCTGCGTCAGGAAATAGGCCACTGATCGCCCGACCAGTGGCCGGTTTTCAGGGTCGCGGGGGAGAAATCGGCTGATGCTGCACGCCACGGTAACGCGGCACGAAAGCGCCATACGCGGGTGATGTCCAGACTCCAGTAGCGTTCCGCGCCTTGCGGGCCGGGAAATACTTCCGGCTGCCAGTGGATCTGCGTATGCCCCTGCAGATGCAAAATATCGCCGTTATCGAAATCCATAAACAGCAACGCTGCACGCGGCTCTGCCAGTAAATTTCCCAGCGTATTCATATAGCGGTTGCCGCGATAATCCGGCACCCACAAACGGTTTCCCACCAGATGTGCGAATCCCGGCTGACCACCGCGATGTGACACATCCGCGCCGCCGTGCGCGTGACTGGCGATGAAAAAAGTGTCCGAACGCGCAATCAGCGCACGCGCATCCGCATCCGGCTCCGTCATGTCCTCTCTCGCGGGCAATGGCAAACTGACCGGCACATCCGTCAGTTTGCGGATCTGGATATACTGCGGACAATTACCAAAACTTTGATCGACCACGATCTCGATCCGATTTTTATCGATGCGCCCGATCCTGCCATTCACGCGATTACGCCGCCGGTTGGAAAAATCGATCCCCAGTCCACCGATCTGTTTTCCGGGCTGTAAGGCCGCCAGCGCCGGATCGTCAGTCCGTCTTGGCGCGTTAATCCGTAAATGCGTGTCATCCGGTGTGCGGATAAAACCGGCTGGTCCGGTCAGCAATGTCGCCACCGGCCAGCCGTTTTCATCCAGCGTTGAGATAAACAAATAGGGCAGCGCGGCGAAAAACAGCCGGTGCTGTTCCGGCATCGCTTCACGGATGCCGTGTGCTTCGACGTCAAACCCTGCCATGTCCTGAGCCAGGATTTCGTCTGCATGGAAAGGGTTCTTCATCGTCTTTATCCCGCAATTTCTGGCAACGGTAACGCCGGAAGCGGCGTAAAGCCGGGCAGACTTTCAATCCGTGCCAGCCAGCGCTGAATGGCCGGATAAACCGTCAGTGAAACGCCGCCTTCCGGTGCAGTCGCCACATAGCTGTAACAGGCCAGATCGGCAATGGTGGCGCGTTCCGTCGCCAGAAACTCATGGTTTTCCAGATGTTGTTCCAGCTGCGGCAGAAATTTCGCCGAAATCTGCAGTGCGCTTTCGTACACTTCCGGCGCAGAAAATTGTTTCACCATACGCGCAGAGGCCGGACCGAAACGCACTTCACCGGCGGCGCGGGATAACCATTTCTGCACCTCAGCGGCCTTCAGCGGATCTTCCGGCAACCAGTGGCTGTCCGGCGCGTAGCGTTTGACCAGATACACCAGGATCGCATTGCTGTCGGTGAGCACGTGCTCGCCGTCGATCAGAACGGGGATCTGACGCAGCGGATTCAGCCGCGCAAAATCCTCCGTCTGGCGCACGCCGGCACCAGCTTCAGTGGCCTCAAACGGCAGGTTGAGCATGTTCAGCAACAGGGTCACGCGGTGGCAGTGGCCGGAAAGTGGCGTGCTGTAAAGTTTGATGGCGGGCATGGGCTGTCTCCTTAAAGTGTCTGAACACAACATTACTCTTGCGCTAAACGATTGGGATCCACGAAGATTGAAATTGAGTGTTTCACTTTGTGGAAGAATCTATGGATCGTTTGGATGAAATGGCGATTTTTGTCGCCGTACTTCAGTATGGCAGCCTGGCGGAAGCCGCCCGTAAACTTCACCGGTCGCCACCCGCGATCACCCGCGCCATTGCCTCACTGGAGCACCGTTTCGGCGCAAGGCTGGTCGAGCGCACCACGCGCAGTCTGGCACCGACAGAAGCGGGCGCACGGCTGGCGGAAAAGGCCCGCCTGCTGCTCAGCCAGTATCAGGACGCAGTGGAAGACACCGCAGAAACTCAGCTCAGCGGCCTGTTGCGTATCACCGCGCCGGTGCAGTTCGGGCGTAAACATGTCGCGCCGCTGGTGATGGAATTTCTGGCGCAACATCCTGATATGCAGATCGAAATGATGCTTAACGACCGCAATCTGGATCTGATCGACGAAGGATTGGATCTGGCGGTGCGTATCGGGCATCAGGAAGATTCAGGCAAAGTGGCGCGTAAGGTCGCCCAAGTGACCCGCGTACTGGTCGCCAGTCCGGCTTATCTGGCGCGGCATGGCGAACCGCAACATCCTTCGGAGCTGGCCGCGCACCAGACGGTGATGGGTACGCTGCGTACGCAAATCCGCGAATGGCGTTTCGGACCGCATGAGGATGATTTGCGTGTCCGGCTGTCACCGCGTCTGCTCTCAAACGACGTGGAATCACAGCTGCTGGCGGTGCGCAGCGGGCAGGGGATTGCGCGTTTGTTATCGTATCAGGTGAGCGACGATGTGCAGGCCGGCCGCATGGTGCGGCTTCTGGCGGAATTCGAACCACTGCCGTTGCCGGTACAACTGGTGGCGCAACAGGTGCAGCAGATGCCGCGCAAGGTCCGTACATTCTGGGATTTCGCCTGTCAGCGGCTGAGCGAACTTCCGCAACTTCATGCGCTGGACGCATCTTCTGAACAGTGACGCCGATCACGCTTGTATGCGGTAAAAATAACCTACTCTGAGAGTTGTGCAAAAACAGTGAGTTACTTCAGGACAGGTTGTCCGTTGCTCACGCCAACCCAGAAGGAAAGGATGATGACCCGTAACCGGCTGAATCTTGCCACGCTTTTGATACTGGCGCTCAGCGCGCCGATCTCCCTGACTGTCTCCGCGCAAAGTTTGCCACAGGATCCTGATGCTTCGGTGCCTGCGAAAAATTACATCACGGCAGTAAATCCTGATTTAACCATCACTTACCGCCTGTATGCACCGGCTGCTGAACACGTTGACGTGGTAACCGGCGCGACGCCGGTGACATACATTCCGCATCAGATGACCAAGGACGATAAAGGCGTCTGGAGCTGGACGTCGGATGCACAAAAACCTGATCTGTATGAATATTTCTTCAATGTCGATGGTTTGCGGATTGCCGACCCGGGCAGTGCGATGCCTAAGCCGCAGCGTCAGGTGAACACCAGCCTGATCCTGGTGCCGGGCAGTATTCTGGATGTGAAAAGCGTTCCGCACGGCGAAGTCCGCACGCTGACCTATCATTCCGCTGCGCTGAATTCTGAGCGTCAGGTTGCGGTATGGACGCCGCCGGGTTACAGCGATGCGTCAAAGCCGTTGCCGGTACTGTATTTCTACCACGGCTTTGGTGACACCGGCCGCTCGGCGCTGGATCAGGGACGCATTCCGCAAATCATGGATAACCTGCTGGCGGAGAAAAAAATCGCGCCGATGTTAGTGGTCATTCCGGATACTGAAACCGACGCCAAAGGCGTGGTGCCGGAAGATTACGTCACCAAAGATCGCCGCAAGGAATTCTATCCCCGAAATGCGGCGGCGGCCGATAAAGAACTGACCGGCGACATTATCCCGCTGATTTCCAAAACCTTCCGCGTACGCGATGATGCCGCCGGACGTGCACTCGCGGGGCTTTCACAAGGCGGTTATCAGACGCTGGTCAGCGGCATGACGCATCTCGACCAGTTCGGCTGGCTGGCGACCTTTAGCGGCGTCAGCACCACGACAGTCCCGAATGCTGACGTCGAAAAACGCTTCGCCGAACCGGAGAAAATCAACGCACAGCTGAAAAACTTCACGTTAGTGGTGGGGGAAAAAGATGTGGTAACAGGCAAGGACATCGCCGGACTGAAGTCTGAACTGGAAGAGAAAAAGATTAAGTTCGATTATCACGAATACCCGAGTCTGGGCCATGAAATGGATGTCTGGCGTCCGGCCTACGCGGAGTTTGTGCAGAAGATATTTAAGTAAAAGATAGACAACGTCACGGAAGTGGCGTTGTTTATACTTATCAAAACCAGATGAGTGAGGTATTCAGGCTGTAATCCATTGCCTTAAAATATTAACCATTACTGGTGAGAATGCCTCAAGATGACCGCCCACGGGTGTTGAGATATCTTCTATTACGGCTCGCAAAAGATCATCGTCCTCCAGCCCTTCCTCCACATCGAGACCATTTTTCAGCATCAAAATGTTGACTAACTGTTTTCGCTTTTCAATCAGGCCGCGATTATTCTGTTCGGTATCGCCTAAGTTAAGAACACGGATTGTTTCTTGAGCCCGGGCGCTTAAGCCTTCTATTCGTCCACTTATTTTGAAACGAAACTCAGTTTCACACTCGTTCATAAAAGGTGTCAGTGGCAGAGGTTGAGAGCCATGTGATTTGTCACATTGATTGAGCCCCGTACAACTGGCTACGATATTTGTGTAATCCAGACTGCGATGAGGAGCTAGCATTCGAGCCTCAACGTGCTCATTCATGCAATCTTCATTCTGGCCAGTGATTGCCTGGCAGCAATACGCACAAATATAAAACTGTTCACGCAAACAGAAAAAGCGAATATCGACTCTTTCTCTATTTGTCAGGCCGGTGTAATTGCCGGCAGGATTTGCGACTTTCCAGTCGCTGAGACTGGGTGGCTCAATTCCTTTATCAACTTTCCTCACGGCGTAACTCCTGTTTACGCAGCAACAATCTTGCCCTGATTAATTCTATATTTGACGCAGGGAGTATGGTCTCAAGTTCGTTGATAATAGATCGGGCCGCGTCGATTTTTTTGTCATTAATCGCATCTAACAGGTCGTTCAAACGGATGTTGATACGACTATTGCGGATATCAGTGTCCATGACATCTAAAAGAACGGAGTTGGCATCCTGTCCATATTGGGTTGAGACTTCTTTGCTTTGGCCATTCTCTAAGGAGTAAACCAATACATCTTTATAATCGCTGATTACCAAAGGGGAGTGCGTTGATAAGATGAACTGACAATTTGGAAACGTTGAAGTTAAGCGCTCAATTAAGCTGCGTTGCCATTGCGGATGAAGGTGCATATCCACTTCATCAATTAAAATAATTCCATCACCCGATAACGGATTGTTTGAATCAGGATTCATTATCGCAAGGCGTCGTGCAATATCGCCAACCAACGCCATCAGGGACTTCTCTCCCTGTGACAGTTGTGAAACGCTTAATGTCTCGCCCTGTTTATCAATGGTCATATGCAGCCGGGGCTTACGCCTTACCCGCATATTTGTAAAACCTGGCATGAAGTGATGGATTGCAATACGTACAGCCGATAATTGCTTGTCTTTGGCTGCATCACGAAGTTCGTTAATTTTCACGATAGATTCATGATCACCACCAAGAATTTTGACCATTGCTTCAACAGATTCTTCAGTAAACCCCTGCTCATTTTCAGAATCTTCGCGTTCGCGAAACCACTCAAAGAATCGTCTGAAATCTACACCCTGACTCAATGAATTGTCGTATCCATCAAGCTGAGTAAAAGAATGTTTTTCTCTGATTTTAAGCGGGATATCTAACACTGCCCGTTCGACAGGGTAGAAAGCAATCAGTGGTAGTGCAGTTTTGTGATTATCTGAAAGCCTGGTCCTGTAGATATCAGTTAATGCGGACAAAGAACTCAAATGTGTCTGAAATACAGCTTTTCGCCCTGCACGGGTTTTAGCTATCGCCCATGTAAAAGATTTTCCAACGTGAGCGTCGAGGACTTCGAGTTCAATGGATGCCGAATTTTGTCCATTAAGGATGACATCTTCCGGAACAGGGCTTCCATTACCCTTTTCCGAACGAATGCGTGATACAAACCAGCTCAACGATGTTGCTATCGATTTAAGTAATGAGGTTTTCCCTGCCCCATTGTTACCAACAAAAACGGTCGTATTGCCAGTGCAATTTTCAGTCGGTGATAGCGCTATTTCCAAATCTTCAAAACGACCAACGTTAATCAGACGAATGTTTTTAATTTCCATAACGCTACCCTTTAACTTTTAAAAATAAATTCGACGCATTATATCTGCTAATTCATGACTTTAAGCGCTTTTCTTCGCCTGCTGGCTGTGGCGTTCCAGCAACGGTTTCAGGAAGCGCGCGGTATGCGATTCTTTGCATTCCGCGACGGTTTCCGGCGTACCGGCGACCAGAATCTGTCCGCCGCCCGCACCGCCTTCCGGCCCGAGATCGACAATCCAGTCCGCCGTTTTAATCACGTCCAGATTGTGTTCAATCACCACGATGGTGTTGCCCTGATCGCGCAGCTGATGCAGTACTTCCAGCAGTTGCTGAATGTCGGCAAAGTGGAGGCCCGTGGTCGGTTCGTCGAGAATATACAACGTCTGACCGGTGCCGCGTTTGGACAGCTCACGCGCCAGTTTCACGCGCTGCGCTTCACCACCGGACAGCGTGGTTGCTGACTGGCCGAGGCTGATGTAGGTCAGACCGACGTCGATCAGCGTCTGCAATTTACGCGCAAGGGCAGGGACGGCATCGAAGAAATCACGCGCTTCTTCAATGGTCATCTCCAGCACTTCGTGGATGCTCTTGCCTTTGTATTTAATTTCCAGCGTTTCGCGGTTATAGCGTTTGCCTTTGCACTGATCGCACGGCACATAAATATCCGGCAGGAAGTGCATTTCGACTTTGATCACGCCGTCGCCCTGACAGGCTTCGCAGCGTCCGCCTTTGACGTTGAAACTGAAACGTCCCGGCGTATAACCGCGTGAACGTGATTCCGGTACACCGGCAAACAGTTCGCGAACCGGCGTGAAAATGCCGGTGTAGGTTGCCGGGTTAGAACGCGGCGTACGACCAATCGGGCTCTGATCGATGTCGATGACTTTATCGAAATGCCCCAGACCTTCGATTTCGCGATACGGTGCGGCTTCGGCAATTGTCGCGCCATTCAGTTCGCGCTGTGCCAGCGGGAACAGCGTGTCGTTAATCAGCGTCGATTTACCGGAACCGGATACGCCGGTGATGCAGGTAAACAGGCCTACCGGCAGCGTCAGCGTGACGTCTTTCAGGTTGTTGCCTTTGGCGCCGGAAAGTTTCAGCACTTTGGTGGCATCTGCCGGAACACGCTGCGCCGGGACGGAGATTTCACGTTTACCGCTGAGGAACTGGCCGGTCAGTGAATTCTCGGTCGCCATAATGTCTTCTGCGGTGCCTTCTGCCACCACTTCGCCACCGTGCACGCCCGCACCCGGACCGATATCAATAATATGGTCAGCGGCGCGGATCGCGTCTTCGTCGTGCTCGACCACAATCACGGTATTACCGAGGTCGCGCAGATGGATCAGGGTTTCCAGCAGACGCTCGTTGTCGCGCTGATGCAGGCCGATAGACGGCTCATCCAGCACGTACATCACGCCCACCAGACCGGCACCAATCTGGCTCGCCAGACGGATACGCTGGGCTTCTCCGCCGGACAGCGTTTCCGCAGAACGGGACAGCGAGAGATAGTTCAGACCAACGTTCACCAGGAATTTCAGGCGATCGCCGATCTCTTTCAGCACTTTTTCCGCAATTTTGGCGCGCTGACCGCTGAGTTTCATATTGCGGAAGAAATCCATCGCATGACCGATGCTGAAATCAGAGATTTCCGGCAACGTCGTTTCTTCCACGAACACGTTACGCGCTTCTTCACGCAGGCGTGTGCCACGGCAGGACGTACACGGACGGTTGCTGATGTATTTCGACAGTTCTTCACGTACCGCGCTGGATTCCGTTTCTTTATAACGGCGTTCCATATTGTGCAGCACACCTTCAAACGGATGGCGGCGGATAGAGGTATCACCGCGATCGTTGATGTATTTGAATTCAATAGTAGTTTTGCCGGAGCCGTGCAGGATGGCGTGCTGCACATCGCTGCTCAGTGCGTTAAACGGCGCTTCCACGTCGAAATCATAATGCTCACCGAGAGAGCGCAACATCTGGAAGTAATAGAAGTTACGGCGATCCCAGCCACGGATTGCACCGCCCGCCAGTGAAAGCTCAGGGTTCTGCACCACGCGATCAGGGTCGAAGAACTGCTGCACGCCCAGACCGTCACAGGTCGGACAGGCACCGGCCGGGTTGTTGAACGAGAACATCCGCGGTTCCAGCTCGCGCATGCTGTAGCCACACACCGGACAGGCGAAGTTGGCAGAGAACAGCATTTCTTCGGCTTTCGGATCATCCATATCGGCGACCACGGCGGTACCGCCGGAAAGCTCGAGCGCGGTTTCAAAGGATTCCGCCAGACGCTGCGCCAGATCATCACGCACTTTAAAGCGGTCAACGACCACTTCAATGGTGTGTTTCTTCTGCAATTCTAATTTTGGCGGATCGGACAGATCACACACTTCGCCATCAATACGTGCACGGATATAGCCCTGCGACGCCAGGTTTTCCAGCGTCTTGGTGTGCTCGCCTTTGCGGTCTTTAACAATGGTCGCCAGCAGCATCAGACGCTGGCCTTCCGGCTGCGCGAGGACATTATCCACCATCTGACTGACGGTTTGGGCTGACAGCGGAATATTATGATCCGGGCAGCGCGGCTCGCCCACGCGGGCAAACAGCAGACGCAGGTAGTCGTGGATTTCGGTGATCGTCCCGACGGTTGAACGCGGGTTGTGCGACGTTGATTTTTGCTCAATCGAAATCGCCGGAGACAGACCTTCAATATGGTCGACGTCCGGTTTTTCCATTAAGGATAAAAATTGGCGTGCATAGGCAGACAGCGACTCGACGTAGCGGCGCTGGCCTTCGGCGTACAGCGTATCGAACGCCAGAGAGGACTTGCCTGAACCGGATAAGCCGGTGACAACAATCAGTTTGTCGCGCGGAATAATCAGGTTGATATTCTTGAGATTATGGGTGCGTGCGCCCCGAACTTCGATCTTATCCATTCATCATTCCCGGATTAACTTGATAGCTCACCGTGCCGGTAACCGCCGTGAAAACCTGTTTCGCGCCAGCCATCGAATCGGGCACAGAGAAGAACGTAACGCGCAATTATGACACAAATCACAATCTGTGCCACCCCAAAACCTGAATGTATATCCAGTACTCGATGTAACGATGGAATGTTTGCTGAACAATCTGGAAAGAATGCCGCATCCTCAGACATCCATGGTACGAAGGTATCGTTTTATGGTTATAATGCTGCAAAGTGTGACCTTCCACACCTCGGATTGTGGTTTCAACCACGACATACATCATCAGGAGAATCCACATGGCCAGCAGAGGCGTAAACAAAGTTATTCTCGTCGGTAATCTGGGACAAGACCCGGAAGTCCGCTACATGCCTAACGGCGGCGCGGTTGCCAACATCACTCTGGCAACGTCTGAGAGCTGGCGTGACAAAGCCACCGGCGAGCAGAAAGAAAAAACGGAATGGCACCGTGTGGTGTTGTTCGGCAAATTAGCAGAAGTCGCAGGCGAATACCTGAAGAAAGGTTCTCAGGTCTACATCGAAGGCGCACTGCAAACCCGTAAATGGACCGATCAGGCTGGCGTTGAAAAATACACCACCGAAGTTGTCGTTAACGTGGGCGGCACCATGCAGATGCTCGGCGGCCGTGCTGGCGGCGGCGCACCAGCAGGTGGCGGTCAGCCATCCGCAGGCGGCCAGCAAGGCGGTTGGGGTCAGCCTCAGCAGCCACAAGGCGGCAACCAGTTCAGCGGCGGCCAGCAGGCTCGTCCGGCTGCGCAAAACAACGCGCCAGCACAGAACAACGAACCACCAATGGATTTCGACGACGATATCCCGTTCTGATTGTTTGCCTTCGGGCATCAACGTTCAGAACAACAAAAAGCCCCGAAAGGGGCTTTTTGCTATCCGGCATTCAGGGATCTCTGATACCTCACACTTTCCCAACAGCTCCAAACACTAATCTGCCCTGATGGAATGTCGCTTTCACCTCCGACACCCGCGCCACCGCTTCGGCGGAGCAGCTGGCGTCGACCAGGATCATTTCGGCGTTATCGTTCACCGCAGGCCACTGGCGTTTGCCGCTGTCGTCGAGCGGCAGGACGTTGCCGGTGGCGATAGCGAGGGAGCGCGTCAGGCCAAATTCGTCGGAGTTGCCGTAGAGCTGGGCGTAGAGGCTGGCTTTTTCCAGCATGCTGCCGGTACCGAACGGCGACCAGTGGTCGATTACACTGTCGGTGCCGGTCATAACAAATACGCCATTCTGGCTGAGCTGCGGCAGCGGCATGTTCAGTTTACCGAGCGGAATGGTGGAGGCGACGGTGAACTGTTGTTCGGCAAGCCCGTTGATTACCTCGTCGAGTTCCGCGCCCTGCATAATCGCCAGTGCGAAACCGTGGCTGAGCGTCACTTTGCCTTTCAGCTGCGGGTTTTTCTCCACGGTCTGAATCATGTATTTCACCGCTGCAATCCCGGCTGGCGTGGTTTCATGCAGATGAATATCCACGCCCTTGTTGGTATCGAGCGCAATCTGGAACATCGCGTCGAGGGATTTTTCCATCGCGCCGTCCACGTTGGTCGGATCCAGCCCGCCGACGTACTGCACGCCCATTTGCATCGCTTCGCGCATCAGGCCATCGACTTTCGAATGCAGTAAACCGTGCTGCGGGAACGCCACAATTTCACAACTGAAATCCTGCTGATGCTTTTCCAGCGCAATCTTCAGATGCTCAAGGCTTTTCAGGCCGCTGACCGGGTCGATATTGCAGTGGCTGCGCGCAACAGTCGTGCCTTTGGAATGCAGCAGGCCAATGATTGCTTCGGCGTGTTCCACCGATGTCGGTAACAGTTGGGGGATCAGCACCTGTTCGCGGGCAATCATGTCCATGATGGTTTTGCCTTTACGCGGGCGGGGTGCTTCCCATTTGCCGCCGTAAAAGGTCTTGTCGAGGTGAATATGCATGTCGCGTGTCGCGGGCAGCAGAAGTAATCCTCTGGCATCAAATGCAGGCAAGGTGCTGGCCGGGGCATCTTTTGCAGGCTGGATCGTCACGATTTTGCCGTTATTGATTTCCAGGTTGTACAGCCCGGTTTGGGTGGCGACAACGATATCGCCTTCGCGCTCAAAACCCTCTTCCAGCCGCACATTGCGCAGCTGGTAATGCGGTGCAGAAATCGCGTTGATCTGGCTGATATCGTCACATTTTTCGTCCATCGCGCCCGCTTTAAACGGCGCGGCTGATGCGATTCCGGAGGACATTCCTGCGGTGAGCAATGCGCCGGTGGCGGTGATTTTGGCGCTATGAGAGAGAAAGTTTCTGCGGCTTTGTTGCTGAGGATTTTGCACGTCGAATTCCTTAATCATGATGCGGGAGGATGCTGTTTCCCTTTCACCCTAAAAGATATCGCCGGTTCCGGCTGCGATTTTTCCCACTGCCTGTCAGTGGGAAACGTAATGGCTAACTGAGCTGACAAAAATCCTTTAGTTTTCCGGCCAGTGCGATTTGTGCCGGCGTCGCATCGGGGCGATAAAACAGCGCCAGTTCGACGTTATCCACCGGCGGCAAGCCGCTCCCGGTGCCTAAAATCCGGTGTTCCGGCAGGCGGCAGCTGGCAGGCAATAAGGTGACGCCCAGTCCGGCGGCACTGGCGGCGACCAGCGCCGCGAGGCTGGCGCTGCTGTAACTGATGCGCCAGCTGCGTCCGAGAGTATCCAGCGCCTGACACAGTTCTTCGCGGTATAACCCGTTGAGCGGAAACAGCACCAGCGGGATCGGATCCCGTTCAAACGCCGGAAACGCGGCGCTGTCGAGCCACAGCATCGGCTCGGGGCGCGAGGCATTGGCTTTCTCGCCGGTCAGCTGTTTCACCAGAATAATATCCAGCATCTCCTGCTGCCAGGCGCGGCGCAGTTCGTGGCTCAGGCCGCTGGTCACATCGAGGCGGATATGCGGATGGGCGCGGCTGAACTGGGCCAGCAACGATGTGGTGGCGGCGGCAAAATCTTCCGGCACGCCAAGACGCACCACGCCGTCCGGCCACTGGTCACTCAGCGCGTCGTGCGCTTCACCGTTCAGCGCGATAATCCGCCGCGCATAACCCAGCAACCGTTCGCCTTCTTCGGTGAGCTGAACCTGATGTGAGGTGCGTTCCAGCAGCGGTTTACCCAGCGCCTCTTCCAGCCGGCGGATTTGCTGGCTGACGGTGGATTGCGAGAGATAAACGCGGTCGGCAGCACGGGTAAAACTGCCGGTTTCGCAGACGGCGACAAAACTAAGCAACTGCTGCGGGCTGAACATCGGATAGCGATTCATTTTATAAATACTTATGTTTTACGTATTCAAAATATCAATACTACCCAGAGTACCAACCTTCGCCCGTGCGCACCAGACCAGGGGCTGAGAACACTTCAGAAGAAAAGGTTTTCTTTCTGTTTTCTTAATTATTCATGTCCGACATTGAAAGTCTTCTTTCTTTATCATTTGAAAAATTTTTATTAATGATGGAATGAAGTGATTTATGAGAATTGATTCAGTCAGACTGATACAAGATTCTAATGGGATATATAATAAATTCAGGCAGGGTGAATATATTAAGAAAAATAAGTGGGATCATTGCGATTCACTAAAACGTAAGGGGGCATGGACCGGGAATGGTTATGACCGTGCAGGACGGGTGGTGGAATATGGTTTTGAAAGCGGTGTGTGTCAGGGGTTGATTGGTGCATACCTGATCTCAGGTCAAAGCTGGTGCCAGTTCAGTTCGTATATCAGCAGTGAGCGGGGTAAGACACTGGTGCGTGGGATTATGAATTTTCAGGAGCACCTGAGCGCCAGCGGAAATATGAAAGAAATGAAAAACATTTTTCATGGCATCCTTAAACCGCATAGCGTTAATTTCATTCGTGAAGAGATCCGGCTGACAGAAAACACGCCAATAAAAATGTCTCAGGCAATATTGAATAATGTCCGTCAGGGCAATGGCTATCATATATCCATTAAAAAATCGTCCGGTGGGCATTCTTTAGGTATAAGGGCTGAGGCAAATCAAATTAAATTTTTCGACCCCAATTATGGGGAAACCGTTTTTCCCTATAACAAGGGCGTTAATGATGAAATGGAAAGATTTCTGACGCATGTTTTTTCACAATACTACAGCCAGTACTTTATGTTAACGGTGGAGCACTACGCCGTTCCCTGAGGGAAAGCGGTGAAAAAGGTCGACGCACCAGACTGGTTCATTTCGTGCTGGTTGCGGCACGTTTGCTCCAAAAGTGCGCCTCGTTTTAGCGCATTCCGTCCACGCTTTGGCAGTGGTTGATTTCACTTAAGATTGACTACAAGGCTTTGGCGGCAAATCGTCTTTCTGGTACAGAAATTGCTTTTCCCTAAAGAGACTCAGGGGAGAAAAATATGAAAGCGATCGTGATTGGTGGCGGTATTGGCGGGGCGTGTGCGGCGATTGCGCTGAAGCGTTTTGGCATCGAAACGGCGGTATACGAGGCAGTGAAAGAGATCAAACCGGTCGGCGCGGCGATCTCCATCTGGCCTAACGGCGTGAAGTGCCTGAATTATCTCGGTATGAAAGATGCGCTGCGCGAACTTGGCGGCAACATGCGTTTTATGGCCTACAAAGAATATCAGCAGGGTCAGACCATGACGCGTTTCAGTATGGATCCGCTGATCCAAAGCGTCGGCGAGCAGCCGTATCCGGTGGCGCGTGCGGAACTTCAGTCGATGCTGCTCGAGACGTATGGTCGCGATCAGGTGCAGTTTGGCAAGCGCGTGACGCATGTTGAAGAATCCGCCGACAGCGTGACCGCCTGGTTTGACGACGGCACGTCTGCGACCGGTGATTTACTGATTGCCGCCGACGGCACCCATTCTGTTATCCGCCAGCATGTTCTGGGCTATGCGACGGAGCGCCGCTACGCCGGTTACGTCAACTGGAACGGCCTGGTGGAAATCGACGAAAGCATCGCGCCTGCCGATCAATGGACGACGTTTGTCGGCGAAGGTAAACGCGTTTCGCTGATGCCGGTGAGCGGCAACCGTTTTTACTTCTTCTTTGATGTGCCGCTGCCGAAAGGTTTGCCGCAGGATCGCACCACCGTGCGCGAGGATTTGCAGGACTACTTTGCGGGCTGGGCGGAACCGGTGCAGAAGCTGATCAGCCAGATCAATCCTGAAACTACTAACCGCGTTGAAATCCACGATATCGAACCCTTTATGCAACTGGTCAAAGGCCGTATTGCGCTGCTCGGCGATTCCGGCCACAGCACCACGCCGGATATCGGGCAGGGCGGTTGTGCGGCGATGGAAGATGCGGTGGTGCTGGCGAACATGCTGCAAACCAATTCATTAGGCATTGAAGATGCACTGCTGCGTTATCAGGAAAAACGCGCATATCGCGTGAAGGATCTGGTACTGAAAGCGCGTAAACGCTGCGATGTCACCCACGGCAAAGAAATGGCCGTGACCGAACAATGGTATGAGGATTTGAAAACTGAAACCGGTGAACGCATTCTTTCCGGAATGTGTGAAACCATTCTGGGCGGCCCGCTGGAATAGCGCGGTGACTGGCAGGAAATAACTTTTTACACATCCTTAAAGTTTCCTGTGTTTTTGCCGAAAATAGCATCAGAAGGATCAAGGTATCCACTGGCGCTTTGACGCAAAAACATAGGGACTCATCAGGATGACAGTTATCTCTGCGACAGGTACTCAGGCGCTTAATACGCTGGTTACGTCAACAAAATCACTGACGGCAGTCACTACTACAGCCAGTCAGCAGCAGGCTTCAACGACACAATCCACCGCAGTGATGATCGGCCAGACGGAATCTGCGTCGCCGGTATACAGCATCACCAAACCGGCACTGGTCTGGGAACGTTCTTCCAGTGATCTGATGTCTTCAAAGCTCGCATCCAATTTCAGCAACGCCGGCAATGCGGCGCGTTTTATCGGACTCGGTGCGGCGCTGCTTGAACGATTTACTACCGACAGCAGCAGTTATTCCCAGTCGGTGATGAAGCAGACTTCCGCTCAGTCAGCCAGTTCTGCGGCCAACGTCGCCGCCCAAACCCAGCTTCATACCAAAGCCGATAACCAGATAAGCCTGAGCATTAAAACCGCCAGCGGCGCGCTGGTGGATATCACGCTGGGCAGCGATGATGACGGTCTCGGCGTGCAGGTGAATGTCAGCAAAGGCACGCTCAGCGATGCGGATCGCAAAGCGCTGGCCGGTCTTGCAGAAGGTTTTCAGAAAGCGATTGATGGCCTGACGGCGCAGCCGCCGAAGCTGGATCTGAGCGGCCTGACAAAATTCGATACCTCGGTGCTGTCGTCGGTGGATTTGCACGCCACGCTGGGCACCACTAATACCCAGACGCTGGATTTTCATGCTGATGCGAATACGCGCTCAGTCAAATCGACCGGTGTGGCTGGCACGGTAGATATCAGCGTGGACATGAGTCAACGCGCACTGCTGGGCACCGATAATCAGCAGAAACAGGCGCTGAACAGTTATCTGAAGCAAATCAACAGCGCAGGCAATCGCGGCAATGCCGATGAATCGCTGATGGCCATGTTCAAAGATGCCTTTACCGCCCTGAACAGCAATTACGGCGATACGGCGACGACATACAAAACCCGTGGCTCAGAGCCGGTGTATTTCTCGCTGACCAAAACCGATAAAAACATGATGACGGGGCTGGCGGATTTCACGGCGTCCATCTCACAGACGCCGGTCGATACCACCAATCCGATGCGCCCGGACGAAACCGATACGTTCTCTTATCAGGTTTCTCAAACCAGCAGCATCACCGGTACGGGTACGCAGGATCGCAATATCACCCAGAAGCAGCAGTCGCATCTGGTCGCCAGTTACCATCAGTCGCTGACGCCGGGTTTACAGCTGAACCTGACCAGCGACCGGAATTCGCAGAATTACCTGTACTATCAGATTGATGACTCGGCAGAAAGCACGACGTCCGTCCAGTATCACAAAGGGGCGTTGGTGAGTGCGTCAATGGCTCAGTCCGCCAGCAACTCAACACATATTCAGAAATATGTGAAAGGCGCACTGGAATCCGACACCACCACGCCGGAAATCACGTCGAAAACCACTGACCTGCTCGGCAAGCTGCAATCCGCCTGGGAAAATAATGCCCCGCGGATGTCGTTCCAGGATTACCTGAATCATCAGACCCTGCCTGATCTCAGCGGGATGGTACTGATGGAATCTGAACCTGCGGTATTGAAAAATAATTAATATTTTGCAGTAACGTTATTAAATAAACGGAAACTATAAGCCTCTCTGAATATTTCAGAGAGGCTTTTTATTTCTGGAAGTGTGATATTTCTTCAGTTAAAAATCATTTTTACCAATATCATATAAATGAAGTTATTTGATGGGTCATGTGAATGTATTTATTATGAATGATATATTTCAATAATAGCTGAGGTCTAAAATGATAGAATGTGGTGGAGGTTCCGTAACTTTCGGCCAGCAGAGTATCAATACCATTGAAGAAATACGTCGAAAGAGAAAATTGGGAACATTACTTCAGGCACTGAATGCAACTAGTGTTCTTTATTCTATTTTCGTTAAAAATAATTCATTAACCAGTAGTTTTTACGTTACACAACAAGATTTCTTTATGTTTTCTCAGGCAGCGAAAGGAACCGGTGACCTTGTCAGGAACTTGATATATAGAGATATCGAAATGCTAATATTAACAACTGGATTGCAAGGTGAGGAACGTGCTTTTTGGATGTGTATGAAGGACAGTCTTCGTTAAACATTTAAGGAATGAATGTGAAGCTTTTACCATTAACCGCACTCTTACTCTTTTTTCCTCTGAGCGTATTTGCCACTCAGAGTATCTCGCCGGAACAATTAAGACTAAAGCAGGCAATGCAATCTGCGATGGACAGCCTGGGCAGACAAACCACGCTGTGTGACAAAAAAGAGCAACAAAAGCCGAAAGTCACCGCAGAAGATCTGAAGCCTTTTGATCGGGAAACGATATCTACTGCGCTTATTTACTTTAAAAATGAATCGCTGAAATCCTGTATTCAACAGCAAGAATATGAATATATGCTGAGTATGATTGCCTATGCGGGCAGTTTTCCTGAAAGCGCACATAGCGGGCAAGATTATCAGACAGTGATCGAATCTTTGATTGTCCTTTCGCCGGGCGCAAATCCCTCAGTGGTAAAAACGGAAAGTCGGTTTTTAGCTTTACCGGCATCTTTACAGGAAGAACTTAAACAGACATTCCAGTCGAAAACTTTCGATCTCGAATTCGTGCTCAATTATTACGACACCCACGGGCAGTGAAAAAGTAAATCCTGAACCAGTGCTAACGTATTAACAGCCCCATCCGGAGCTGTTCTTTTCTCTTTAGTGCTTACCTGGGTATTTCAAACTTCGTCCCTTTCACCACGATTTCATCAAATTGCAGATGATGCATAAATTCGCGCAAAATAAGCAGCGTGGCGGCGAAATCATTACCGTCCGGGATGCCTTCGAAATGGGCAGGACGGCCATTAATCACCAGCGCCAGCCGGTCGAAAGTGCGTTCAACGGCGTCGAGGGATAAGGTCATGACTTCGTTTTCTGCTTCACCGGCAATGCGGGCCAGCGCACGGATATCGTTGTCTGCGCTGAACAGTTTGGCGCCCGGCGGAATGTCATGCCGGATACGAACCACTTCGTCCTCGACCACCATAATGGCGGTTTCCATTTCATCCGGTGTCGGCGGAGAATGGCGGAAATACCCGACGGATGTCAGTTGTGAGCCCAGTGTCAGGAGCAAACTTTTATCTTCGTTATCATCACTACGGACGATAACTTGCGTTTCTTCGCTGCCGATATGCAGCATTACAGCAGGTGTGGTCATCGGCATCTCCCAATCGTTAACGTTGTGACGTCATGCTTTCAGAGCAGAAAAACTATCATGTCAGATGCGGATCGCGCCGCGCAAATTCTTTCACCATCCAGTCGATAAACACCCGCACCCGTGGCGAAAGCTGGCGGTTACGCGGGTAAAGCAGGGAAACCGGTAACGTACCGGCCGGAAAATTAGTCAGAATTTGTACCAGATTCCCCTGCGCGAGATCTTCCAGCAGGCCGTAATGCGGCACCTGAATAATCCCCATTCCGCGCCGTGCCGCTTCTTTCATGCTTTCCGCGCCATTGACCGACAAACTGGTCGGCAGCAGGATTTCACGCGTTTTGCCTTGGTCCTGAAACACCAATGGCAACAGGCCTCCGGTGGCACTGGAACGAAAACCAATCATCCGGTGACCGGCGAGATCGTCCGGGGTTTCCGGTATGCCAAAACGTTGCAGATAGTCCGGGCTGGCGCAGGTAATTTCCGGCAGCGTACCGAGCGGGCGCGCCACCATATCGCTGTCTTTCAGCTCACCGGCGCGGATCACGCAATCAATCCCTTCGCGCACCAGATCCACCAGCCGGTCGCCTTCGCTCATGTAAAACTCAATGTCGGGATACATCGCCAGAAAATCCGGCAGTCCTGGCAGCAGAAAATGTCGCGCCATCGAACCGTGGACATCCACCCGCAATAACCCTTTCGGCTGCGCACCGGCAAAGGCCATTTCGGCATCTTCCACATCCGCCAGAATACGCAGACAGCGCTGGTAATAAGCTTCGCCATCCAGCGTCGGGCTGACGTGACGGGTAGTGCGTTGCAGAAGCCGGATGTTCAGCCGCGTTTCCAGCTGCTTAATCGCGTCGGTCACCGTCGAGCGTTTCAGGTTCAGCGCCTGTGCGGCCTGCGTAAAACTGCGCAGTTCCACCACGCGGGTGAATAACTGCATGCTGTCGAGTTTATCCATGATGATTGTTCGCCTTTTCCGGATAGTGATAACGAATATCGGGTAATTATCCGGCAGCGTCAATCGGCTACTCTTTCTTCATCGACGACGACTCCGAATCACTGAAAAAGGAAACACCTCATGACTTCATCTAAACAGAAAGTCGCGCTGGTCACCGGCGCATCCCGTGGTATTGGCGCGGCGATCGCAGAACGTCTGGCGCACGACGGGTTTACCGTGATCGTGAACTATTCACGCGGTGCGGCTGAAGCTGACGCGGTCGTCAGTAAAATCGAACAGGCAGGCGGCAAGGCCATCAGCGCGCAGGCGGATGTCAGCGATGCTGCGGCGGTCAGCCGGATGTTTGCCAGCGCGGAACAGGCGTTTGGTGGTGTTGATGTGCTGGTGAATAACGCGGGGATCATGACACTTTCCACCATTGCGGATACAGACGATGCAGCATTCGATCGCCTTATCGACATTAACCTGAAAGGCACTTTTAACACACTGCGTGAAGCGGCGAAACATCTGCACGACGGCGGGCGAATCATCAATTTCTCATCGACCGTGGTTGGGTTATATCAGCCGACGTATGGCGTGTATGCCGCGACCAAAGCGGCTGTCGAAGCACTGAGCCGCGTACTCACCAAAGAAATGCGCGGGCGCCAGATAACCGTCAATACCGTGGCGCCCGGCCCGACAGCAACGGATTTATTCCTCAACGGCAAATCGGATCAGCTGGTGGAAACGATCGCCAAAACCTCACCGCTTGAGCGCCTCGGCCAGCCGGAAGATATTGCCTCCGTTGTCGCCTTCCTCGCCGGTGCCGATGGCGCATGGGTTAACGGCCAGACGCTGAAGGCGAATGGCGGGATTATTTAACACTCCCGATTAACGCAGAAAGATAAAAAGCCGGAATGCAGCTCGCAAAAGCCCATATCAGGAATACTGCGACGGGCTTTTGGTTGTATACTCTTTGTAGATACAACGGTGGAGAAATGAACATGCGCACCCGGGCCACATTACAGAAATGGGGTAACAGCATCGCGTTAAGGCTGTCAGGAAATTTGAAGTCAATTCCACAATTTGAGGAAGGCGATGTCGTTGATATCGAGATTTCTGAAGAAGGGCTGCAAATTCGGAAAGCCGATAAGCAAAAGGTCACGGAGGCCAGCTTGTTATCAGGGCTGAGCGCGTATAATGCTCATGCTGATGAATTGGCAGAACCGACTGACAAGGAGCTTGATTACTAATGTATTTACCGAAGCGCGGGGATATTTGCTGGCTGGATTTTGAGCCAACTAAAGGAAAGGAAATAGGCAAATATCGACCGGCGCTGATCCTGTCTCATGAAACCTATAATCAGGTGACCGGTCTGGTGATTTGTATGCCGGTGAGCAGCAGCATCCGCGGTGCCCCGACAGAGGTGCCGGTCAACAATCTGAGTGCACCTTGCGTCGTTGCCACCACGTTGATCCATACGATGGACTGGCGGCACCGGCAGGCTAAGTTTATCGCTGTTGCTGAAGATGGGGTGTTTAACGATGTGCTTGCCCGGATTATTCCGCTGATTGGCGGTGAGAACTTACTGGCCTGAAGTTAATCTTCAGGCCAGGTATCATGCGTATTGCGCTTCGCCGTTGCCGAAGGACCAGTTTTCTTTCGGCACTTCGACCAGGCTGATGAACACATCTTCCAGACGTAATCCGACTTTTTCATGCAGCCCGTAAGCTACGGCGTGATAGAACGCCTTTTTCATTTCCAGTGTACGGCCGGCGTTGAGCGTTACCTGAATCACGATGCAGTTCGGACTGCGCTGGATATCCAGATAGTCCGGTGAAATCATCATTTCTGCCGGAGAGTGTTCGGAGATGACGATAAACTTGTCATTTTCCGGCACATTCAGCGTGGTGCGCATGGCGTCGTAGACCACATCGCCAACGGTTTTGCGGTAGGTTTCGGGTTTTCCTTCGACCATATCAATACGTACAAAAGGCATTTTATTCTCCTCATTATTTTCTGTAGGGCACGCATCTTCGGGGATGCGGCCTTTCAGGTATGCAACACGAAGAGCCAGTGTGTCGAGCGATTTTTTGTAGAAATAGATTACTGGAATAAATACATTACGGATTATTTTACTTTCTTATAAATATATCATCCCATAACATGCTTACCTTGCAAGCTCTTACCTGAGTAGTTTGGTGAGGAGTTTTCTAATTAAAAACTCTTATAAAGACATTTCACAATTCACAGTGAATGATATTTATCAAATCATTCATAGGTGGTTTTTGATAAGTTAGCTGACCATTTCTGAAATGGATTATTTTCAGAACTTACAAAAGTCAGTTAAGTAAGTCAGGGCATTTTGCTTTGGCTTATTTAGCGTTTTTAAGGGATTAAAATGCTGTCGCAACTATTTGAATCACTTCTCAGTTCATGGAGTTCCTCAACAATTACGGATATCTTCATTGGTTTTGTTGTAATAGTTTTTTTCACCGCAATTTTTGCCAGATACCGCAATAAATCCCCCCGATTTCTTCAATATGCCCCAACACTGATGACGGCGTTAGGGATCCTGGGAACCTTTGTCGGTGTCGTTATCGGGCTTCTTCATTTTGATACTACAAATATAGAAGAGAGCATTCCTGTCTTACTGGGTGGGCTAAAGACGGCTTTCATTACCAGTATTGTCGGTATGCTTGGAGCATTAGTTTATAACGTTGTTGATATGTTATTTTTCTCGGAAAAGACAAATCAAAATCAGCAGGCACAACCCGAGTCTGTCACACCAGACCACATCCATCAGGTACTTCTGGCTCAGCATAAGGTTTTGGAAAGAATCGCTTTTGGTTTAGATGGGAATGATGAGGTTTCTTTAGTCGGACAGCTTAAGTTATTGCGTACTGACATGAATGATATGTCAAAAGTGCAAAATAAACATCGTGAAGAGTTTAGCCAAAAGTTATGGTCTGAACTGACCCATTTTGGGGAATTGATGGCGAAAGGCGCCACTGAACAGATTATTGATGCATTGAGAAAAGTGATTGCTGATTTTAATAATAATCTGACAGAGCAGTTTGGTGAAAATTTCAAAGCACTCGATAGTTCCGTTAAAAAGTTGGTTGAATGGCAGCGTAGTTATAAAGAGCAAGTTGACGTAATGGGAGAGCAATATAAACAAAGCGTAGACTCTCTTATGGCAACTAAGCAATCAGTCGCGGGTATTTGGGAAGAATGTAAGGAGATCCCACTCGCAATGGCTGAACTTCGCGACGTTCTCAGCGTCAATCAGCATCAGATCAAAGAGCTTTCAAAGCATCTGGAGGCATTTGCGACCTTACGGGATAAGGCGCTTGAGGCTGTTCCGGGTATACAGATAGCAATGGATGAAGTGGGCGAGCAATTAAAAGCAGGTGCATTAAGCGTTAGCCTATCCCTTGAGCAAACGGGCGGACAGCTTGTGAGTAGCGCCAATTCTATGCGGGTTGCTCTCGAAGAAGGAACGGAAGGTTTCAGGAATTCAGTTATGCAAACTCAGCACTCTTTCGCTTCAATGGCGCATGATGTTGCAAATTCCTCTGAAAAACTGACATCAACGTTGGGCGAAACCGTTCAGGAAATGAAATCCAGTGCGCTTGAACTGCTCAACGCGATGCATCGTTCTGTTACCGAAATGGGTGGGAAGCTACAGGAACATTCTCTGGGGCTTTCAGGAATGATGAAAACGCAATCAGAAGATTTAGCCAATGTCCTGAAAACACATTCGGGCAGTATGTTGGATACGTTGCAGAGTGCGTTCGAAAAAGCCAATTCCGGACTTACCACTAATGTTGGGGAAGCAATCGGCCGATTTGGTGAGGCAATCAACAGCCAGCTTAAAGCATTTGGTGAAGCGACCGACCAGGAAATGAACCGGGAATTACAAATTCTGGGAAATTCTCTTATTTCCATCAGCAAGGGATTTGTTAATAACTACGAAACTCTGGCTAAGGAATATGCAGTCGTTATGGGACAACTGCAGTCAGTAATTAATCAGACTACAGGTAAGTAAGATGCAGCGGATTTTAGGGAAAGCGACAAAATATAATAAGCAAGATAATGAACATTGGATCTCCATGTCTGATCTCATGGCTGGATTGATGATGGTATTTCTCTTTATTTCTGTTGCCTATATGCACTATGTACAAGTCGAAAAGAATAAAATTAAAGAAGTTGCTGTTGCTTATCAAAATGCGCAGACAGAACTTTATAATGCACTTGAGGTAGAGTTTGCTAAGGATTTACCTGACTGGGATGCGGAAATAGATAAGCAGACCTTAGAATTTAGGTTTAAGTCTCCTGATGTTTTATTCAATACGGGAAGCACAGATTTACAGTTAGGTTTTAAATCTACACTGGATAGTTTTTTTCCACGCTACCTTACTGTTCTTGATAAATTTAAAGAACACATCACGGAGGTGAGAATTGAAGGCCATACCAGCAGCGACTGGACGGGGACGTCAAACCCCGATGTCGCTTATTTTAATAATATGGAGCTTTCTCAGGGCAGAACCCGGGTTGTTCTGGAATATATTTATGAAATGGATGAAATAGCGAGTCAGAGAGCATGGATTAAGTCGCATTTCTCTGCGGTAGGCTATTCATCGTCGCACCCGGTGCTCTCTGCCACCGGACAGGAAGATTCTCAGCGCTCAAGACGTGTAACATTCAAAGTGGTCACTAACGCTGAATTACAAATCAGACGGATTATTCAGGAGTAATGGAGTGAAACTTAATCTTGATTTCTCTGAGCTAGTCCGGCTAGCGAAGAGGATGCTACCAGAAGGTGGAGATTTCATCCTGTCAGAAAATATTTTTACTTTTGATGAAATTGATGTTGGGCTTAAAGATGGGATCGAAATTAATATCGGAGATCTTGATTCAGGTACAAGTTTAATATCCTATCAAGGTCGTCAGGTTCTTCTTTACATTCGTGACCATGGAACAATGTATGATATTGCCGTCGCAGACCCTTCAAAGGGGAAAAGATTTCATATTGCCTGGTGCCGTACATTAGAAGATATGCGAACTAAAAATCGTTTTGAGCGCTATCATGTGACTAATAGCCTTGATGGTCTTTTCGAAATCGATGATGCCAATGGGCGTCATCAGGAAGTGAAGTTACGGGTTTGTAAGAATTGTTTGGAACGACTCAATTATCGTAATAGTTCGGACAGAGTCATCAAGATGAAGGTATTTAATACCTTTGTTATGAAAGACTTCTTTGCTCATTACAGTACTTGTTTTCGTCATATGCCCCAAGGATTATTTAAGGCTAAAAATAGCGGGTATGTTGAAGGCTGGAAAGAAATTTCAAGCAAAGTAAGAGGCAGGGAAGGGTATATATGCAGTGATTGCGGAGTCGATATGAGTTTGCATAGAAACCTATGTGATGTTCACCATAAGGACGGCGTAAAATATCATAATACTACTGATAACTTAGAAGTGGTTTGCAGAGATTGCCATCGTAAAAAACCTCAGCATGGCGGCATGTATCTTTCAGCGGCTGAAATGAAAATAATTCAGACCTGCCGATTAAAACAGGGAATTAATATTGTTACTTGCTGGGATGATGTTTATTCTCTTACCGATACATCGCTCCATGGTGATATAAAAACACTTGAAACTAAAGGTTATCCTCTCCCGAAAATATGTTTCCAAATAGATAATAATTTGGCTTCATCTAATTTTATTCTGGATGCTGCGTGGCCTGCTGAAAAAATAGCGATCAACCTCGAAAGGACAACTATTGCCGGCTGGAGTATTTTAACTGTAGGCGAAGTCGTCGCATATTTTAACAAAATATAAGATTGCCTCGGACGGCAACCTTATATTTGAGAACGAAAAATCTAAACTACAATCGTCCTCCTGAACACCCCCAGCCAGGCCGGGCGGCAGAACATCACCAGATTGCCCAGCAGGATCAGCGCCAGTCCGATAACTGCATTGGCGTGCCACTGATAACCTTCATAAAACGTGGACACGGTCAGCGCGACCAGCGGGAACAGCAGGGTGCTGTAGGCCGCCTGACTGGCACCGATGCGCCCGACCAGCGTGAAGTAAATGCCGAAGGCCAGCACTGAGCCAAACACCGAAAGATAGACCAGCGAGCCGAGATAGTGCGGTGTCAGGTCGATGGCGAATGACGCGCCTTGTATCAGACTCAGTACGCCCATCACCGCGGTGCCGTAAAACATCGCGTAAGTATTGGTGGAAAGTACGTCCAGCCCGTGGCGCTGATGGCGGGAGCTGATCATGTTGCCGAGTGAAAATCCGTAGGTGCCGAGCAGGCTGAGGCCGATGCCTTTGAGCAGTTCCGGCGCGATGTGCGCGGCGCTGAGATCATGCCAGAACAGCGTGATAATGCCCGCCAGTCCGAGAATGCAGGCCGGAATCACTGCCGGTGCCAGCTTCTGGCGGAAAAACAGCATGCCGTTGAAGGCATTAAATAACACGGCCATTGAGAAGATCACCGACTCCAGCCCGCTGGTGATGTAAGCCGCTGCGTGATAGAAGCAGTAAAAATTGAAGCAAAAAACACAGCAGCCCTGAATCATGCAGAACAGATGATCTTTCAGCGCCAGACGTCGTAACCGGCGCGTTGCCAGCAAAGCCACCAGCATGATCACCGCGGCCAGCAGGAAACGGTAGAAAATCGACACCGTCACTGGCACGTCGCCTTGTTGCAGATAGATGGCAAACCAGGTGGTGCCCCAGATAATTATCACCAGAATATAAAGCAAAGCGTTCATGGGTTTCTCTCACTCAAAAAGGTAATGGCTGAGAGAAGTCTGCCGGAACGGGAGATTGCAGGCTTTCAGCGACCTGCGCTGAGTTGCATATTCTTGCGCATTTTTTGCGGCGGCGGCCTGCAAAATGTGGCTCTGTGACGGTGAAAAACCGTAAACTGAACCTCTTCTTCCCTCCACACGGACATGCCATGACGAAGGTTTATCAGGCTTTTGAAACGCTGCGTCAGCACAAAGCGGTTCTGCATGACAATGTGGAGCTGGGTTCCGGCATTCAGCTGGCGGCGTGGTCGAACAAAAATGACATCGTGAATCAGGAAAGCGCCGATCACCACACGCTGAGCCTGTACGTTGCCGACGGTTACGAGTGCTATCACAAAACCCGTGGTGGCTGGCGTAACGGCGGCGGGCCGGATCGCTTTTGTCTGATGCCAAAAGGCAGCATGTCGAGCTGGGACGTGCGCGACGACTTGTCGTTTGTACATCTGTACTGCTCCGACGACCATCTGCGGTATCTGGTCGAGCAAACATGGGATCGCAGCCCGGTGGCAATTGATCTCGAAGAGCGCACGTTCGAAGAAGATCCGCAGATTACGCTGTTGTATCGCCACTTTTTGCTCAGCAGTCAGTGGCAGGAAAACAGCAATCAGCTGATGCTGAGCAGCGCCGCCAATCTGCTGCTGGCGCATCTGGTCAAAAATTATACCCATCTGCAATGGGCGCTGCCGACGGTGCGCGGCGGGCTGGCACCGCATATTCTCAATCGCGTGAAAGATTACATTCACACCCATCTGGCTGAGCCTTTATTGCTGCCGGAACTGGCTGCGCTGGCACAACTCAGCGAATTCCATTTTGCACGTATGTTCAGGCAAAGCATGGGGCTGGCGCCTCATCAGTACGTAATGAACGCCCGGCTGATCCACGCGGAAAATCTGCTGAAAACCAGCCAGATGAACATCACGGCTATCGCGCTTGAGTGCGGATTCAGTTCCACCAGTCATTTTAGTAACCGCTTTAAATCTGTCCGCGGCATCACGCCGTCGGCGCTGCGCGGCGGCATTATCGTCTGATTTCATTCCGCGTTAAAACCCTTCTTCCGGTCTGTCTGATTCCAGTGCTAATTTAATGGAAATTTACTTTATTCAGGGAAAACCATGCTGACCCAGGCACCTGTTATCGAAACCGAACGTCTGATTTTACGCGCCCATCACGTTGATGATTTTGAACATATTGCCGCGCAATGGGCTGATCCTGCGGTGGTGAAATATATCGGCGGCACACCGTCGGGTCGCGAAACCAGCTGGAGCCGCCTGCTGCGTTATCCCGGCCACTGGCAGATGCTCGGTTTCGGCTACTGGATTGTGTTTGAAAAAACCGATGGTGCAGAAGGCGCGTTTATCGGCGAAATTGGTCTGGCAGATTATCAGCGTGACATTACTCCCTCGCTCAGCGGCATGGCGGAAATGGGCTGGGTAGTTTCTCCGGCGTTTCACGGCAAAGGTTACGCGTTTGAAGCGGCGCAGGCGGTGATCCGCTGGGCTGAAACAAATCTGGATCGTCAGCTATGCTGCATTATTGCGCCGGAGCATCAGGCTTCAATTCGGCTGGCGGAAAAATGTGGTTTCGTGGCGAAAACCGACACCACTTATCACGGCTCTGCCACGCGGATTTTTGTTCGTCCGTCGTGACCGGCCATTTGCGTTCCACCTGACAGGGGAAATCATGCTGAAGATTCTGGGTAAATCACCGTCGATCAATGTGCGTAAAGTGTTGTGGGCCTGCCATGAACTGGGGCTGGATTACGAGCAGGAGCAGTTTGGTTCAGGTTTTCAGTCCACGCAGACAGCGGAATTTAAAGCGCTGAATCCGAATGCGATGGTGCCGGTGGTGCTCGACGGCGAGTTCGTGCTGTGGGAATCCAACGTGATTTGCCGGTATCTGGCGGCGCGGGAAGGGCGTGAAGATTTGCTGTCCTCTGACCCGAAACGTCGTGCGCTGACGGAACAGTGGATGGACTGGCAGGCCGGTGAGCTGAATAACGCCTGGCGCTATGCGTTTCCGGCGCTGGCGCGCAACAGTGCGCAACATCAGGATCCGGCGCTGATTGATGCCGGTGTCAGCGAATGGAACCGTCACATGCAGATGCTGGAAGAACAACTTCAGCGCAGCGGCGATTACGTGCTGGGAGATAATTTTACGCTGGCGGATATTCCGCTCGGGCTGGCGGTGAACCGCTGGTCGATGACGCCGATGCCACGTCCGGCGTTACCGGCAGTGACGGCGTATTACGACAGGCTGAATCAGCGCGAAGGTTTCAGGCTGTATGGCCGAAACGGCCTGGTATAATCCCCGTCATCCTTCACGCTGCGTGGCTGCGTTACTCGGCCCATCCATGGACCTCGCTCCTGAAGGCGCCGCTGCAAGCAGCGTCCCAGTCTGCTCCCTGCAGATTGGTCATTCACCCCGGTCACTTACTTATGTAAGCTCCCGGGGATTCATTCCGTTGCCGCCTTGATGCAACGAGAATGATTGAGGGGAGTGTTTAATATTTAACAGACATCGTGTTTATTTAAAATCCACCCGCATCAGTTCGCTGATAGATTGCCCACGGGTAGAGGAAACACATTTATCAATATAACTTTTAAAGGCAGCAGGTTTAGGAATACCCATATTCAATAAGCGTGAGTTATCAAATTTCACGTTCAATTGGGCAAAGCCGCCGTAAAGTTTAATGGCGCGTAAAATGATTTTGTCATTACACGGGCCAAGCACATCTTTAAATTGCTTACGGATACCGGTGAACTCCTGATAACTGATTTGCTCATATTCGCTGATAATACGTGGCGCATTATTTGCTTCCGCCACAGAGGTATCAATTTCATGGAAGGGTGTACACATCTCTTCGCCGGAAGAAATATGATAAAAATTATGGCTGAGTTCGGTCGCCAGACATAATTTTGCCAGCACCATCGCACAATAATCTACCGGGATCACATCCACCTGGTCGTCGAGCGTACAGGTAAATTTCTTCAGTTTGATCGCCATCATAAAGACCCAGAAAATGCTGCTCGAAGGCTGGCAACCGTACTGGGTATGACCGACGATAATCGACGGACGTGCGACGACAAACGGCAGCGACGGACATTCTTCCCGCACCAGATTCTCGATGGCGCGCTTGGACGCGGTATATTGCACCAGGTCTTCGTTCTGCTCGTTGTCCGGCATCCCTTCATAGAATACGCTGTCTTTATCAGGCATTGAGGCCATCGCCGTGCCGACATGCACAAATCTTTGCAACCCTTTGACCTGCGCCATGCGTTTGGCAAACACCAGTGAGCCTTCAACATTCACCCGCCACATGGCCGGATTATTACCGAATGACGCAATGGCGGCACAGTTAATGACATGCGTGACATTATCTAAACGCGGGTCATGAATAAAACTTTCCGGCTCAGCTAAGTCACCGGTTAATATTGACTTTTCGCTCAGTGAAGAAAGCTGTTCATCACTGAGTTCAAATTTCTTTAAGTTATCGATAATTCTGGCGAGTCCCGTCGTATTATCGTCAGCCCTGACTAAAAGTAATAGTTTATTTCTGGTGGTTAATTGCTGACGCAGAAAATATTCAACAACAGCTCCGCCAACGAAACCAGTGGCACCGGTAATTAATAGCGTGTTCATAATAGACAACCTGCAACGGGAAATTACCGGCACAGTACCACCAAAATTCTAAACGGAGCGTATACCATTTCATGCCGTTATTAAACCTCAGCTAAACAGCACGAAAAGCTCAAGTCAGAGGAAAAGTTCCGGCGATATGAAAATATAATAACTGGCAGGACTTATTTACAGTAAGAAATAATTATCAGGCCTGAAGTCATCATTTAAGTCAAATTCCCGGCGATGATGATCAGAGGGAAAACACCCACAATGTCCGTGTGCTTTTTTACGCAGAATGACAATAACTTGTGCGCAGAAAGTATCCACTCCATCGCCACTACGTTAAACTGTACTCCTGAAGGCAGTAAGCGATAAGGATCAAGAAAGGATGACGCGAACGGCGTGTCTGGTGTGTAATGAAGGGAATATTGCGCAGGTCATTCCCTCATGCGCTGAAATAAGGTACAAGGCTGCATGAAAATCCCAAATAGAATCCAACCTCTGGTGGATGACGGCCTGATTGATGATGTGGTCCGTCGACTGAAAAGTGGCAAAGAGGCCGACGTGTACACCGTTTTATGCGGTGAAGAGATCCGTTGTGCCAAGGTTTATAAAGAAGCGACACAGCGTAGCTTCAAACAGGCCGTACAGTATCAGGAAGGCCGTAAAGTCCGTAACAGCCGCAACGCGCGTGCGATGCAAAAGGGCACTAAGTTCGGACGCAAACAGCAGGAAGAGTCCTGGCAGACGGCGGAAGTCGATGCGCTGTTCCGTCTGGCGAATGCCGGTGTGCGCGTGCCGCAGCCTTACATTTGTCTCGATGGCGTGTTGCTGATGGAGCTAATCACCGACGCTGACGGTGTGGTCGCGCCGCGCCTCAGTGATGTCATCCTCAGCGAAGAAGAAGCGGTGGCTGATTTCGAAACCATGATCCGTAATATCGTGCGCATGTTGTGTGCCGGTATCGTGCATGGCGATTTATCAGAGTTTAACGTGCTAATGGATGCCGACGGGCCGGTGATTATCGACCTGCCGCAGGCCGTGGATGCCGCCGCCAATAACCATGCCGAATCGATGTTTGAGCGCGATGTGAATAACATGACCGAGTATTACGGTCAGTTCGCGCCGAAGTTGCTGGAAACGCGCTATGCCAAAGAGATCTGGGCATTGTACGAAGACGGCAAACTGACGCCGGAATCGCCGCTGACCGGCCTGTTTGCCGAAGATACGCATAAAGCCGATGTGGATTCCCTGCTGGATGAAATCATTGCCGCCGAAGATGAGTATTACGATCGTCAGCGGGCAATGAAGGAACGCGATTTAGATCATTAGTCTTTATTCCGGCATCACTGAATGCTTTCCGCAAAAACCGGCGTTCTGCAAAATATGCTGGCCGGTTTCTGAAAGAATAAATTCCGCCAGCGGTTTGCCTTTTTCGGTGCAGGTAGCCAGCGCGTAGATGGCGCGGACATTGTAATCGGCTGGCACGTTGAACACCTCCAGCCCGTCATTTTCACGCAGCAGCGTGGCATAACTGGTATAGCCGATAAATACATCGGCTTGCCCGCTGCAAATCAGCCATTCCGCAGCCAGTTTTCCTTCCGGCACTTTTGCTGAATTTTCACCGCCCACCAGCCGTAAGGCTTTATTTCGCAGGGTTTCTCCCGCGCCCGGATGGCGACGCTCAATATTTTCAAACATCTGCCAGGTATAGTCGCCGGAAGGATCACTTTTTGGCGTGGAAGTCGCCAGCCGGAAACGCGAATCGAGCAGCACTTTCAGCCAGTTAAGTGTGTCCAGTTCTGGTACTTTACGCGCCGTCACGCACAGGCTGTTGCCGCAAAAACTGTCCACTGACAGCGCTTTACCATGCTGCTGTAAGGCCAGCGGGTGAGAAGTATTGGCGGAAGCAAACAGATCGACTTTCTCACCCTGTTCGATGCGTTCACGTAACAGCCCGGCAGGACCGAATTCCGCAATTACTTTGGTGCCTGTTTTTTCCGTAAACGCTTCACACAACGGCTGCCATGCCCGGCGCAGGCTACCTGCGGCCAGCACTTTGATTGAATTTGTCATCAGGTCTCCTTGTCACATTGCCTCAACAATAAACGCCGGGGACGAGGTTATTTCCCCGCGCGCGCCGCCTCTGCCGCGGATTTAAAATCCGTCCGGTAGAAGCGCTGGTAATAAGCGTCTGCCTGTTTTTGCATATCGATATCGGCGAATTTTTGTGGATACAGTTTTTTCGCCATCCACAGTTCACCAATCGCCAGCGCTTCGGGCATCGGGTAGCCCCAGGCTTTGGCGTATTCCGGCATCAGATACACCCGATGATGTTTAACGGCATCAATACTTTGCCATTTCGGATCACTGTTGATCTGCCCGACCACTTCCGGATATCTGTCCTGCACGAAGATCACCTGCGGATCCCAGGCAATCACCTGTTCCATCGCCACTTGTTTAAACCCTTTCACGGTCGCGGCGGCCACATTCATCGCGCCGGCATGGGACATCATCAGGCCGGTATATTTACCGGAACCGTAAGTGGTCAGGTCGGGATTTGCCATATACGTGCGGATCCGTTGTTCAGGCGGAATGCTTTTCAGACGTTCGGCGGTGAGCTTGCGCTCTGAAAAAGTATAGTCGATCAATGCCTGAGCCTGTTTCTGGTGATTAACAACTTCGCCAATCAGCGCGATGCCTTTCTTCAGCCCTTCTGTGTACGCCTTATCTTCATCAGGCAGCACCGGATTCATTTTATGTTCTTCGCCTTTCGGATCGTCACGCAGTGAAATCGCCACCACCGCGATGCCGGTCTGGCTGATCTGGTCGATCATTTCCTGCGGCGCATAGTTGGTGACGAAAACCACCTGCGGATGCAGCGCGACCACGCTTTCCAGATTCACACTGGTCAGGTCACCCACTTCCGGCGTTTTCAGAAGCTCTGGCGCAAGGCGCGCATAACCGCTGCCCAGTTGTTTCTGCCAGTTATTCAGCACGCCAACAATGTCTTTGGTGGCATCCAGCTGAACCAGCAGATTCAGGGTCTGATGTTGCAGAACAACCACGCGATCCACGTTATCGGGGATCGTGACCTGACGGCCTAACTGGTCAGTAATCTGGCGTGCAGCCAGAGCGGAAGGGGAAGCAAAACTCAGGGCCAGCCCGAGCAGGGCGAGTGAAGGTAAAAAGCGGGATGATAATGCGCGCACGGATAAATCCTCTGGTTACGTTATACAGAGGATTATATAGCGTTATGTCATAGCTGAATATGACCCGTGATAAAGGACCGGTTGTCATTTTTTATTCATCGATTCCGGTGCATTCTATGGAAATGATTTTCTCCTTCAGACTGAATATTCAGGATTTATGATGACCAACACGACGATGTCTCCCCGTCTGGCGATGGCCAGTCAGATCGCGGCGCAGGCGGCTGAACTGGCGCTGGGCTTTTTTAACCGCCGGGACACCATTGAAGTCAGCAGCAAACGCACGCAGGATTTCGTCTCTGAGGCGGATGTGGCGGTCGAGCAGTTTATCCGTCGTCAGCTTGCAGAGCATTTCCCGCAGGATGCCATCATCGGTGAGGAACTGGGCGGCGTGCTGACAGACGCGCCTTGCTGGGTGATCGACCCGATTGACGGTACCTCGAATTTCCTGCGCGGTTCGCCGCTATGGGGCGTGTCGCTCGGCCTGGTCGAGAACAAAAAGCCAGTGGTGGGCATTGTGGCGTTGCCGGTATTAAACGACCTGTTTGCCGCAGAATCCGGAAAGGGGATTTTCCTGAACGGAAAGCCATTCCGTCGCGATGACCGTTTTGGCGACGTGCAGATTGTATCGCTGGGCGACAGCTCGGACGACAAACTGGACGAAGCTTCAGCATTTTATCAGGGGCTTCGCGCCGCAGACTGGTCGGTGCATTGTTATCGCTGCACGACCATCGGCATGGTGTTTGCCGCAAAGGGCATTATCGACGGCCATCTGCAACGGCGCACGACGCTGTGGGACATTGCAGGAGGCGCCGTGCTGTGTCAGGAAGCCGGACTGCACACGGTGGTGAAATTCGCGAAAACGCCGGATGGTACCGACAACTACCGGCATATGGCAGTGGCAGCCGGAACCCCGAATCTGATGTCTGACATCGCGCCGTTATGGCCGGATTTTGAACCACGGTAAGCGGGAACAAAGCGTCGAACTGCGCAACGCTGTGCGATTTTTCCGCACAGCGACCGCGTGATGTACGACGCCCTGGGTTAGTCAGGTTTATGATTGATGGAGAGCTGCGGTTCCCAGTCGGTATCGGGATGCTGGGCAATCTGTTGCGGTGTCATCGGACGTCCCAGCAGATAGCCCTGCAACGTGTCGCAACCCAGCTGCGTCAGGAAATCCTGCTGCTGGGTGGTCTCCACGCCTTCGGCCACCACTTTCAGATTAAGGGTCTGGCCCAGAGCGATAATCGCCGCCACAATGCTGGCGTCTTCGCTGCCGGCGATCAGGTCATTGATAAAGGCCCCGTCGATTTTCAGTTCGCTGGCCGGCAGACGTTTCAGATACAGCAGGCTGGAATAGCCGGTGCCGAAATCGTCAATGGAGGCCTTCACACCGTACTGGGTCAGGCGTTCGAGAATTGCCACGCTGACGTCCGGATTGCGCATTGCAGTGGTTTCGGTGACTTCCAGCGTCAGCATTTCCGGTGGGATCTGATGACGTTCAATCGTCTCAATCACCATTTCGACCAGATTCGACTGCTCAAATTGCAGCGTGGACAGATTGACCGCCACCGTCCAGGTGGTGTGTCCTTGCAGATGCCATTCGCGCAGCTGGCGGCAGGCTTCATTCAGCACCCATTCGCCAATCGGAATGATCAGACCGGTTTTCTCTGCCAGTGGCAGGAACACATCCGGGCTCAGCGTTTTGCCGTCACGCTCCCAGCGCAGCAGCGCCTCGAACCCGCTGACCGGCCCGTAAGGCGCGATAAATTTCGGCTGATAGTGCAACCGCAGTTCATGGTGCTCGATAGCCAGACGCAAATCATTGAGCATCTGCAGCTGGTTTTGCGCATTGGCATTCATCGAAGGCTGAAAGAAACTGTGCCCGTTGCGGCCAGAATTTTTGGTGTGATACATCGCTGCGTCAGCATTGAGCATCAGCTCGCGTTCATTTTCACCGTCGCCCGGATACACCGCGATACCGACACTGGCGGACACCAGCAGTTCGTAGCGGGACACGTAAAACGGACGGGCAATCAGATGCACCAGTTTATCGGCTAACTGAGAAGCGTCTGTCGGTTCAGCGATTTCCACCAGCAGGACAAATTCATCACCGCCGAGACGTGCCAGCGTGTCTGTCGCGCGCAGCTGGGATTTCAGCCGTTCAGTGACAGAAATTAACAGCTGATCGCCGATGTGATGGCCAAAAGCATCGTTAACGGCTTTGAACCCGTCGAGATCTATAAACAGCACCGCAAACTGAGATTCTCCCCGCGAGGCTTTCTGAAAAGCCTGACTGAGGCGGTCTTCCAGTAACAGGCGGTTCGGTAAACGGGTGAGATTGTCGTGCAGCGCCAGCTGAGTCAGCTCGCGGTTAGCCTGCGCCAGCGACGACGCCAGAATCGACGTGCGTGCCTGCATCCGGCCATCAAGAATAGAAATAATCAGGGTGATCGCCAGAATAGCCAGCGTCACTACAATCACCAGCAGCGCCAGCCAGTTATTATCCACGCCGCTGAAGGCCGCCATGCTGTGGCTGTCCATGGGGAATTGCGCAGCGGCCATACCGATATAGTGCATACCGACAATCGCCGTGCCCATCACCACGGCGGCACTGATGCGCAACAGGCGCACATTCGGCGACTGCTGGCGCAGATGGAACGCCATCCACAGTGCTGCGCCGGAGGCAACAATGGCGACCACGACGGATAATGTGACCCAGCGGAAGTCATAAACAATCGGCGGCATCATCAGCATCGCTGACATTCCGGTGTAATGCATGGCCGCAATGCCGCCACCCATCAGTAACGCGCCGGCCAGCAATCGCCGCAGCGGCAACTCTTGCAGGCATACCAGCCAGAGCGCAAACGCCGAGGAAATAATCGCAATCAGCATGGAAAGCAATGTAATGACCGGGTCGTAACCCATTGGCATAGAGGAATTAAAAGCCAGCATGCCGATGAAATGCATGGACCAGATACCGATGCCCATTGCAATGGCGCCACCAATTAACCAAAGTCGGGAAGCCCTTCCCTCCGTGGTGGCAACCCGGCCAGCCATATCAAGCGCGGTATAAGAGGCAAGCATTGCAACAATGAACGAAAACATGACAAGCACATTGTTGTAATTACTGGAAAACATGTAAGGCTCCACAAACATAGAGTCGAAAGCGACGGGCTGATTTTTTTATCCGGCGATAATGGCATTAAGAATTATTAAAGGCGAATGAAGTTACGATAATTTTTTTCGTGTAATTAAGATTAATCCGTAAGTAATTTTAATCAAATAAAAAGATTTTTTGCGGTATTAATCCGGATGAAAGAAAGGGTTTTTAAACGAATGTGATACGGCCTGCGAAACCGTTGTCTATAGTTAACAGATAATTAAATACGACAGGGCAAAAGACGTTTATGTTAACAGTTCATCATTTGGATAATTCCCGATCACAGCGAATCTTATGGATGCTCGAAGAACTGAGCGTACCTTACGAAATCAAACAGTATCAACGTGATAAGAAATCCATGCTGGCACCGGAATCGCTGAAAAAAGTGCATCCTCTCGGCAAATCACCGGTACTCGAAGATAACGGCATGATCCTCGCGGAATCTGGCGCTATTATTGAGTATCTGCAGGAAGTGTACGATGAGGCAGGCACGCTGAAACCGACGGCGTTCGCGGAGCGCCAGCAGTATCGCTACTGGATGCATTATGCCGAAGGTTCGCTGATGCCGCTGCTGGTCATGAAGCTGATTTTCAGCCGTCTGGGCAAGCCGCCAATGCCGTGGCTGATCCGCCCGATTGCCGGTGCGATCGGACAGGGTGTGCAGAAAAACTATCTGGATAAACAGATTTATACCCACATGGATTATCTGGAACAACATCTGACCACGCATCCTTATTTCGCGGGTTATCAGTTCAGCGCAGCGGACATTCAGATGAGTTTCCCGGTAGAAGCCATAAACGTCCGCACCGGTCTGGGAAAATACCCACATTTAAATGCATGGCTTTCCAATGTGACAGCCCGACCGGCTTATCAGCGGGCTCTGGAAACCGGTGGCCCTTTGAATATCCTGCGTTAATGGTTTTTAAGTCCTCAAAAATTTAAAGGGGGGAGCGTTTTGGTTTTTTATCGCCGGAACGTATTCCCTTTTTATATTTCACAGCGGGCTCTTTGCGGGTGTGGAATTTGCCCAATGAACGCCATCAGAAAATAAACCTTAATAAACGTCCTGTTATTTTTATCTCCGGTCTTTTACCTCCCGGCATAGCCTATTCATCCTGATTTGCTGTCTCTCTTTCTCATCGCCACGAAGCGCGTGCGCAACCGTTACCGCACAGCAAATCGCCAGGCGGACAGATTTGCACCACAACCGCGTTTTTATTGACCAGACAACGGTAAATTGTCGTCATTCGCAGTTGATGTGTGGTAATTAAAAACGAGATAATCGTTTGCGTTAATTTTTGTCCCGCCATACGCGATGCGAGTTAAACGTTTGCCTTGCCGTTCTGACGCCCGTTTCGGCGATTTCAGGCGACAAATAGGGAAGTGAACGTGCAGAAACGGTTTCATAATGACCACGCCGGCTAATCAGCAGAGACATTCAGAGGAATTTTCATGTCGAGTCAACACACTCAGACGGGCAGCGCCGTTGCGCCAAAGGGCCCGTTTGATGCTTTTTTCAAAATCAGTGCGCGTGGCAGTAACGTTCGCCAGGAAGTGATCGCCGGCTTAACGACGTTTCTGGCGATGGTGTATTCGGTCATCGTTGTACCGTCAATGCTTGGCAAAGCGGGTTTCTCGCCAAGCGCCGTGTTTGTCGCGACCTGTCTGGTGGCCGGTTTCGGCTCCCTGCTGATGGGCCTGTGGGCTAATCTGCCGCTGGCGATTGGTTGCGCCATCTCTCTGACTGCCTTTACCGCCTTTAGTCTGGTGCTCGGCCAGCACATCAGCGTGCCGGTTGCCCTCGGCGCGGTATTCCTGATGGGCGTATTGTTCACCATTATCTCGATGACCGGCATCCGGTCGTGGATTTTGCGCAACCTGCCCACCGGCGTTGCGCACGGAACCGGCATCGGTATCGGCCTGTTCCTGTTGCTGATCGCGGCCAACGGCGTCGGTCTGGTGGTGAAAAACCCGCTGGACGGTTTACCTGTCGCGCTCGGCGCCTTTACTTCTTTCCCGGTGATCATGACATTGCTCGGACTGGCGGTGATTTTCGGCCTTGAGAAACTGCGTGTGCCCGGCGGCATTTTGCTGGTGATTATCGCGATTTCCATTATTGGTCTGATTTTCGATCCTGCCGTGAAATATCAGGGTTTGTTCGCGATGCCTTCTCTGGCAGGTGCTGACGGCAAATCGGTGATTTTCGATCTCGACATCATGGGCGCGCTGAAAGCGGCGGTATTGCCAAGCGTTCTGGCGCTGGTGATGACCGCGGTGTTTGATGCTACCGGCACTATCCGCGCAGTCGCCGGTCAGGCAAACCTGCTGGATGAAAACGGCCAGATCATCAGCGGCGGCAAAGCGCTGACCGCAGACTCCGTGAGCAGCATTTTTGCCTCGCTGGTTGGCGCATCACCGGCAGCGGTTTACATCGAATCGGCAGCCGGTACGGCAGCGGGCGGCAAAACCGGCCTGACCGCAACGGTCGTCGGCGTGCTGTTCCTGCTGATGTTATTCCTGTCTCCGTTGTCTTATCTGGTACCGGCATACGCTACCGCACCGGCACTGATGTACGTGGGTCTGCTGATGCTCAGCAACGTGACCAAACTGGATTTCACCGATTTCGTGGATGCGATGTCCGGATTGTTGTGCGCGGTGTTTATCGTGCTGACCTGTAACATCGTGACCGGCATTATGCTCGGTTTCAGCTCGCTGGTGATTGGCCGTATTTTCTCCGGCGAATGGCGG
>NZ_JYDG01000059.1:0-76512 GCF_003263545.1 Rahnella sp. AN3-3W3 | reverse complement strand
GGCAACTTCAGATTCAACGCTGCCATTAATACCCCACCCCAGCCCTCCCCTTCGCAGGGGAGGGAGTAAATCTAACCGGAGAAAAACATGATCCGTAAATCCTTCGTGATGCAGGTCAACGCGAATGCACACGATGAATATCAGCGTCGTCATTCGCCTATCTGGCCGGAACTGGCAGAAACCCTGAAAGCCCACGGCGCACATCACTACAGCATTTTTCTCGATGAGAAACGTAATCTGCTGTTTGGCTATGTGGAAATTGAATCAGAAGAAAGATGGAATGCCGTGGCAAAAACGGATATTTGCCAGAAATGGTGGAAGCATATGGCAGACGTAATGCCTGCCAATGCCGATAACAGCCCGATCAGTAGCGATCTTAAACCGGTCTTTTACCTCGATTAACCCGCTGACCGGCGGGTTTTCCTTTTACGGCACCCGGATTTTGCGCTTTTGAAGCAGTAAATCGCGTAGCCGCCGGTTTCGCTTTCCCCGAACGTGACGGTGCAAACTTCGGATCAAATCCATCCGGCGGTACCAGGCAATCAGGTCGGATCCCAATCAGGCGGCGCATGCCCATTGCGGTCAGTGCCTCGCGGATCACTGGCCAGTTCACCGGATCGTGATAGCGCAGCAACGCTTTATGCAATCGCCGCTGACGATCCCCTTTCGGCACCACCACATCTTCGCTTTTATAATCCACTTTGCTGAGCGGATTCTTGCCGCTGTAATACATGGTGGTCGCACTGGCGAGCGGTGACGGATAGAAGTTCTGCACCTGATCCAGACGGAAGCGGTTTTTCTTCAGCCACAGCGCCAGATTGATCATATCTTCAGTGCGCGTGCCCGGATGCGCGGAGATAAAATACGGGATCAGATACTGCTCTTTCCCGGCCTGTTTCGAATAGCTGTCGAACAGTTCTTTGAACCGGTAATAGCTGCCCATGCCCGGTTTCATCATTTTAGAAAGCGGCCCGGTTTCGGTATGCTCCGGCGCGATCTTCAGATAACCGCCCACGTGATGCTCCGCCAGCTCTTTGATATAACGCGGATCCTCTACCGCCAGATCATAACGTACGCCCGAAGCGATCAGGATTTTCTTGATGCCTTTCAGGCTGCGCGTACGGCGATAAAGGTTGATCGTCGGCTCATGGTTGGTGTCCATGTGTGTGCAGATTTCAGGGTAAACGCAGGAAGCACGGCGGCAGCTTTGCTCCGCTTTTGGCGACTGACAGCGCAGCATATACATGTTGGCCGTCGGACCACCGAGATCGGAAATCACACCGGTGAATCCTGGTACGCTGTCGCGGATCTCTTCGATTTCACGCACGATCGACTCTTCCGAGCGGCTCTGAATGATCCGCCCTTCATGCTCGGTGATTGAACAAAATGCGCAACCGCCGTAACAACCACGCATGATATTGATCGAGAAACGGATCATGTCATACGCCGGAATAGTCGCTTTACCGTAAGACGGATGTGGCACGCGCTGGAAAGGCAATCCAAAGACTTCATCCATTTCTTCAGTAGAAAGCGGGATTGCCGGTGGATTGATCCACACATAGCGGTCACCGTGTTTTTGCATTAGCGCACGGGCACAACCCGGGTTGGTTTCATGATGCAAAATGCGCGAGGTATGGGCATACAGCACCTTGTCGCCCTTCACTTTTTCAAATGACGGCAGCAGAACGTAGGTTTTCTCCCATGGTTTCGGCTTGGGCGCGCGCACCGTCACCGGCTGCGGGGCATCGGGCGCAGGCAGTTCACCTTCTGAACAGGGTAAGTCTTCGCCATACGGATTCATGATTGGCTCAATGCGCCCCGGCTTATCGAGGCGCGTGGAATCCACGCCGCTCCAGCCGGTCAGCGCCGTTTTACGCATCACCGCCGTATTGCGTACGTCATGAATATCCGTAATGGATTCGCCCGCCGCCAGACGGTGCGCCACTTCCACCAGTGGCCTTTCGCCGTTGCCATAAATCAGCATGTCAGCTTTGGAATCCACGAGCACAGAGCGCCGCACGGTATCGGACCAGTAATCGTAATGCGCGATACGCCGCAGACTGGCTTCAATGCCGCCGAGCAACACCGGCACATCGCTGAAAGCTTCTTTGCAGCGCTGGGTGTAAACCAGCGTCGCGCGATCCGGACGTTTACCGCCCACGTTGCCCGGCGTATAGGCATCGTCATGGCGCAGCTTCCGGTCGGCGGTATAACGGTTGATCATCGAATCCATATTGCCGGCAGTCACGCCATAAAACAGATTCGGTTTGCCAAGCCGCATGAAATCTTCTTTGTTGGTCCAGTCCGGCTGAGCGATGATCCCGACGCGAAACCCCTGCGCTTCCAGCATCCTGCCAATGATCGCCATGCCAAAACTCGGATGATCGACGTACGCATCTCCGGTCACCACGATCACATCACAACTGTCCCAGCCCAGTTCATCCATTTCCGCCCGGCTCATTGGGAAAAACGGCGCGGTGCCATAGCATTCCGCCCAGTAACGTGGGTAAGAAAATAGGGTGCGATCGGGTTGGATCAGGCTGACTGACATAATGTAGTTTCTTCGTTCGGCGGCAAATAATTGGCCGCAAATTATACGGGGACAAAAACCACTGCGGGGGAGCAAATCGCCTAAATTTGTTTTAGATCAACTTCTACTTTTTAGCATTCCGGATCCTGACCGGGCGATTTGACCTCCTCAGTAATTGAGATTTCTGAATATGTCATTTCCTGTATCTGCGGATTAAAGAGTGCTCAAATGATCCGTTAATTACTTTCACATTGAAGGATCATCGTGGCCATGGACAGTAAACAATTTCAAAAGTTATTGTTGCCAAAACTCAGGGAAGCAATGCTGTATACACGCTCAAGAATCCCCATGAAATCAGCCAATAAATTCTATCCTGATAAAAGAATGATCGATGGGCTGATGATGACCAATCCCGACAAGTACCGGATGCATTCTCTGGGCGGAGACAGGAATCGTTCTCTGAATCTGGCCGCTAACAGAAAGCTCAAACTGGCACCACAACAGGTCTACCGGAAATACGAACAGGATCACCGCAACGGGATACGCAATGCCGGTAACTGTGGTGAAAATGCCATGATCGCGTTCTGGTATCTCACTGAACATATTCGTGAACTTGAAAAACTAGTCAAAACGCCAATAAAAATACTCACTATTTTTCTCAAGCACCCTGTCGATCACAGCCTGGTATTAGTAGGAACTGAACCCCCGCGCGGCAGCGGAAAAATTATGGAAAATACGTTAATTTGCGACCCGTGGGGAAAAATTGTCTGTCCTCTGGCGCATTATTCTCTCGAATGGAAAATGAAAATGAATAAATGGTCGAACCGTGGCCTGAAGGGTAAATGTGGCCGTGGAACTTACGATCCTTTTTACGACCAATGTTCCAGAGAAAGTGTGCGCGTTGGACGACTGCTTATTTCAGAGCAAACGTATTCCGGTAAAACCCAGAGAATAAAGGATACAAAGACCTACTCGCTGATAAACAAAAACGAATTTTCATAACGTAACGTAGTTAAAGGGCGGGTAATGACATTCTCTTAAAGGCCTGCCAATTCCCGCAGGCCTTTCTTTTAAGCGAAAGAATTTTATTTCTTCGCCAGTGCTTCAAACACTTTTTCGACTGCGACTGCACCCGGATCTTTGACGCCTTTCAGGCTGTCGCTGCTCAGATAGGATGAACGCCCGGCGTTAGCTTTTTTCATGCTGGCCGTGTCTTTGGCGCCTTTAGCGGCGGCTTTCGCAGCACCTTTCAGCGCATCTTTCTTGCCAAGGGCTTCCAGCGCGGGCTGAAGTGCGTCGATCATCGTGCGATCGCCGAGATCAGCACCGCCATAATGCTTCATGCGCTCAAGACCGAACAGCAGCGCTTTCGGTAATTTCTCGCCCTCCGCGACTTTCTTACCCGCGGCCGTGAAGAAGATCGACATCAGCACGCCGCTCGATCCGCCCATCACTGTTGCCAGACGATCGCCGACTACGCCAAGAAGATCGGCAACATTATTCAGCGGCAATTTTTTGCCTTTGTTCTGCTTCTGGATATCGCGCGCGCCGGTGGCAAATGTCGAACCGGTATCGCCGTCACCCACTTTGGCATCGAGCTTATTCAGTTCATCTTCCAGACCGGAAAGTGTCTGTGTGATGGTTTCGACTATCTTGCCGACTTCGGCATTTGATGACGCTTTAACGGATTTTTTATCGCTGATGGCTTTACCTTTTTTAGTCGCCAGTTTTTCCAGCTTAACCAGTGGATGCCAGCCCGCGGCCTCCACCTCTGCCAGCAACGCTTCTTCAATTCCGCCTTTCAGCGCGATCACGGAAAGCGAAAAACCTTTCATATCCAGCGCACTGACGAGTGAAGCGGGTCCGATGAGATAACGCACCGAACTGCCCAGCGCAGAATGCACCACTTCTTTAGTGATCTGACTCATTTCAAGCGGAGAAACGCCGCCGAGGTTATTGATCAATACCGCCAGCTTGTCGCTTTTTTTCACATGCTGCTGGAGCTTTTCAACCAGCGTATCCACCACTTTTTTACTGTTCTGAGTTTTCATCGTCGAGACGCCAGGCTCACCGTGAATACCTAATCCCAGCTCAACGTGGCCCGATTCGATACGCTGTTCTTCCTCATCTTCGCCGCCGCCCGGCAGACTGCAACCTGCGGCCGCCACACCAATACTCGCCGTGGCATCAATGGCCTGCTGCGCAATTTTGGTGACGTCTTTGAGAGATTTCCCCTGCTCTGCGGCATAACCGGCAATTTTATGCACCAGCACCGTCCCCGCGATACCGCGAGGCTGCTTGTTGTCCGGCAGAGAAATGTCGTCGGATACCATCACCAGCTCGACGTCGTAGCCCATGCCTTTGGCTTTCTCGGCCGCCAGACCAAAGTTCAGACGGTCGCCGGTGTAGTTTTTCACAATCAGCAGGCAGCCCGCTTTACCGGTGACCGCCACAATCGCATTCAGCACAGCGTCCACGCTCGGTGACGCAAACACTTCGCCGCACACCGCTGCGGTGAGCATTCCCTTACCGACAAAACCGACGTGGGCCGGTTCGTGACCGGAGCCACCGCCGGAAATCAGGGCGACTTTTTTCTTATCCCAGTCGCGGCGAACGACCACGCGAATAGCCGGATCAACGTCCAGTTTTGCCAGATTTTTGTAGGGAGAGGTCAGGATCACCCCTTCGATAACATCGTTAATCAGAGACTTACGGTCATTCATAAAGAATTTAGACATGCCGGATCTTTCCTTTTAACTGTTTTCCAGGTGTTGTGAGGCAGAAAAAAACATACCTCTGCGTAATGCAGGTATCTGAAAACATAGCACAGGACAAAAATCAGGAAGGAGACGAGAAAGGCGGTTTCCCGCCTTTTTAGGAAATGATGTAGAAAGAAATCAATTACACGCTAACACTTTAATCGCTAAGCCCCCGGTTGAGGTTTCACGGTATTTTGAGTTCATGTCTTTGCCGGTTTCGTACATGGTTTCGATGACTTTATCGAGACACACGCGCGGCTCGCTGGTACGGCGCAGTGCCATACGTGAAGCATTGACCGCTTTAACCGCCGAAATGGCATTTCGTTCGATGCACGGCACCTGAACCTGTCCGGCGAGCGGGTCACACGTCAGCCCGAGGTGATGTTCCATGGCGATTTCTGCCGCCATAAACACCTGCGCCGTGCTGCCGCCCAGCAGCTCAGTCAGACCGGCTGCCGCCATGGAACAAGCCACGCCGACTTCGCCCTGACAGCCGACTTCTGCGCCGGAAATCGAGGCGTTCATTTTGAACAGAATGCCCACCGCGCCGGATGCGAGGAAGAAACGGCTGTAAGAATCCGGGCTGATCGGACGGATGAACTGATCGTAATACGTCAGCACCGCCGGAATGATGCCACACGCGCCGTTGGTCGGTGCCGTAACAACCCGTCCGCCTGCCGCGTTTTCTTCGTTCACCGCCATCGCGTACATATTGATCCAGTCCACCACGCCCATCGGATCAACGTTGTTTTTATCCTGCGTCACCAGAATACGACGCAGCGCCGCGGCGCGGCGGTTGATTTTCATCGGGCCTGGCAACAACCCTTCGGTATGAATACCGCGTGTAATGCCTTCGCTCATCACATTCCAGATAGCCGCAAAGTGTTCGCTGATTTCTGCACGTGTATGGCTGGCCAGCTCGTTTTGCAGCATCAGCGCCGACAGGGACAGGCCGGTGTCGGTGCAATGCTTTTGCAAATCACTGGCCGAACGGAACGGGTACGGTCGCACCACAGGGTTTTCATCCTGCAGGCCGAACTTGCTGGCTTCGACAATAAAGCCGCCGCCAATAGAATAATAGGTTTGCGTATACAGCAGCTCATCACCGTTGAACGCGCTGATTGTCATGCCGTTTTCGTGTAAAGGCAGATTATTAAAATGGAAATTCATCCCGGAACCGGCCGGGAAATCCACTTCCTTCGCGCCCTTGCCGAGCATCAGTCGTCCGGAAGTTTCCACCTGACGGATAAACGCCGGGATCGCATCAATATCCACATCGTCCGGCATATTGCCGGCCAGCCCCATGATGATCGCCAGATCGGTGTGGTGGCCTTTACCGGTTAACGATAAAGAACCATAGACATCGACGACCACACGGGTGGTATGAGTAATATGGCCAGAAGAGATAAGTTCATCAGTGAATATTTTCCCGGCTTTCATCGGGCCAACAGTATGCGAACTGGAAGGACCAATACCAATTTTGAAAATATCGAAGACGCTGATCACGGTGGGCACTCCATGTGAATAAGATGACGGGCAAAAATACGGGAGGAAAGTGAGCAGGAATATTCCCGCCCACTTTATTTCAATTAACTTTAAATACTTTACTCATTAACCAATCAGGCTAAATACGATGGCTGACATGGCAATCAGACCCATAATCACTACGAACACATTGCTGATATGGCCGCTGTATTTTTTCATCGCAGGAACTTTACGAATCGCATACATAGGCATCAGGAATAACAGCATCGCAATAATCGGACCACCCAGCGTTTCGATCATACCCAGAATACTTGGATTCAGGGTAGCGACTAACCAGGTGGTTAATAACATGAAGATGCCGGTATAACGGTTCAGCGTTGGCAGGGCAATAGTTTTCCCTTTACCACGCAATGACTTAATTACCATGCCGTTGAAACCTTCACGCGCACCCAGATAATGGCCGAGGAAAGATTTGGTAATCGCGATAAAGGCAATAAATGGCGCGATATATTCAATGACCGGGTTAGAGAAGTGGTTGGCTAAATAAGACAGAATAGACACGTTCTGCGATTTAGCTTCCATCAGGTCTGCCGGAGACAGGCTCAGTACGCAGCTGAAGACGAAGAACATCACGGTGATAACCATCATGATGTGGCTAAATGCCAGAATACGTGAACATTTTTTCTCAGCGTCTTCGCCATACTCTTTGCGTTTTGCGACAGCGAAAGAGGAGATAATCGGCGAGTGGTTAAAGGAGAACACCATCACCGGAATGACCAGCCACAATGTCATCAGCATACCGTGACCCACGCCATTGCCGGACATGGAGACGTTTTCAAACACTGACGTATTCCAGTTAGGAATAAGGTACAGCGCCAGCGCCATCAGCACCGCAACAAACGGGAAGACCAGAATACTCATCGCTTTCACGATCATATCCTGACCGAAATGTACCAGCGTCATTAAGCCCAAAATCAGGATCAGAGACAGTAACGCACGCGGTGGCGCATTCATATGCATCTGGTGAGTAATAAAACTCTCAACCGTATTGGTGATCGCCACGCTGTAAACCAGCAGAATAGGATAAATGGCGAAGAAATAAAGCAGGGTAATTAATTTACCGGCTGAAATACCGAAATGCTCTTCCACGACTTCCGTAATATCTTCACCGGCATTCTTTCCTGATAATACAAACCGGGTTAATCCGCGGTGAGCGAAGAATGTCATCGGGAAGGCGAGGATCGCCATAATGATTAATGGAATGAGACCACCGATACCGGCATTAATAGGAAGAAAGAGAACACCTGCACCAATTGCTGTTCCATATAAACCTAACATCCACATAGTGTCAGTTTTACGCCAGGAACTTACCGATTTTTTAGACAGCGTCCCGATTGTTGTATTATCCATGATTCCTCAGCACCTAATTATAAAAATAATTCCGTTTCCCCAGGAATGGTTGATGTTTTTTTACTGCACCCGTCATCAAAAAAACCACCCTGACGGATAAAACATACCATTAATGCGGGCATGATACCTATCAGCAGCATAAAAATCTGGATAACAGCATAGCTTTGAGATCATGGTCACGAATATCTTTAAAACGCGGACTGATATTCCTTTAAATTCCAAACCATTAACATTTTCTCTAATTTAAATTCATCAAATAGTGATTACGGTAACATCTATTTTTTGTGATATTTTGTTATGCCCGTGACTATTATTTAAATAACGATTGAAATACCAGCAACATGTATTATTTATAGTCTGACTCCCTGAACTAAATTGTTCATAAATTAACCACCCCTTCACCTCTTAAAAAAACGGAATACGTTAACATTCCTTCTGAATTTCCTCTGTTTTCTGACTTGTGTAAAAAATACGCCACAACTCCACCGCAGTTACAGAAGGAAAATTTTTACACTTACGCTTTCGGAACTATTGCCGATAAAGTTATTCTTATGCTGGGGAAATCATTTCAACCGGAAGAAACACAGAGCGACTCAATGGGAAAAGCCCGATCACCTTTTTGCCCGCCAGCACGGACATCACTACGCCGTTTTATTAAGGCTGTGTATGGCATTGTCCTGCTGCTGATGCTGATGGTCGCTCCGCTGACATCGGGTGTTGCACAAGACAGCGATCCGCAGGCGGATGCGGCTGTCGCGCAGACCGTCAACGGCATCCTGAGCTATTCGCGCTGGCCGGGCGCAACCCCCACGTCCGTCTTAACGCTTTGCATCATCCCTCCCGTGAAATACGCCGCGCAACTTACCCCGGATGGCAGCGCATTCACCGGCCGGCCACTCAAAGTCATGACGCTTCCGTTCGACAGCCCGCTGCTCACATCGGAGTGCGATGCTATTTATTCCGGCAACATGACAACGGAACAGCAGGCAGATTTACATCAGCGCCTGGAAGGCCATGCAATTCTCACTATCGGTGAACAGGATGATGCCTGTGCATTACTGAATGCGTTTTGTCTGGTGATGACGCCACTTCATTCCGGATTCAAATTGAATCTGGACACGCTGTCCCGCAGCGGCGTGCGGGTAAATCCCGCCGTATTACAACTTGCCAGGGAAAAGGAGTGACCATGAAAAACAAAATTCCTGTTCCTGAGGTTGAACAGTCAGGCCAGCGTCCGACGCTGAGCGCTGCACTGAACCGAATTCATGTGATTGTGATTTTAACGGCGATCGGTCTCGCCGGTTTCCTGCTGACGTTGCTGGCGTTAATCGCCCTGCGTTCTCACGCGGAAAGCAATCTGCAACTGACCGCGCGCGCCATCGGTTACACCACGGAAGCCGCACTGGTCTTTAATGACCCTTCGGCGGCACATGACTCGCTGGAATTTATCGCCAGACGCGGCGATTTCACGCAGGCAAAAATTCTGACGCCGGCTGGCGCGACATTCACCGAGTGGCAGCGTCCGATCCACAGCAACTGGGACAAACTGGGTCAGTTCGTCGGCCATATGGCCTTTCCGGAACCCGTGACCGTACCGGTGGTGCATTCCGGCTCGGTCATCGGCACCATCTGGCTTGAGGGTAACGGCAGCAGTCTGATTGGCTTCCTGGCGGAAACTATCCTAAGCCTGCTCGGTTGTCTGGTGCTGACCGCGCTGGTCGCGCTGTATTTTTCCCGTCGGATGCAAAAAGGCATTGTCGATGCCCTCGGCCACATTACCCATGTCACCCATGAAGTCAGTGCTAACCGGTCGTTTAGTCTGCGCGTTCCTTCCGCGCCAATAGTCGAGTTGCATACACTCAGCCAGGACTTCAACAGCCTGCTGACCGAGCTGGAAGCCTGGGAAAACCATATGCGGAACGAGAACGTTTCGCTGACAAAAAAAGCGTTGCACGACGGCCTGACCGGTCTGCATAATCGCGCGTTTTTCATTGATACCCTTAATCAGTGTTTCAATCCGGTAAGAGCACCGCTATCGCTGGCGTTGCTGTTCATCGATGTTGATAACTTTAAGGAAATCAATGATTCACTCGGGCACGCCGCCGGCGACCGGGTGCTGATGGTGATTGGCGAAAGACTGGCAAAAACCCTGCGTAAGGGGGATGTGCTGGCCCGTCTGGGCGGCGATGAATTTGCCATTCTGCTTGAGCCGATGATCTCTACCGCCGAAGCAGTGGCGTTCGCCGAGCGGATTGTCGAGATCATGAAAACGCCGGTCATTTTGCTCAACAACAAAACGCTGGATGTGTCACTCAGCATCGGCATTGCGCTTTCGCCTTCACAGGCAAACAGTGCCAAAGAAATTCTCGAAAAGGCCGATGAGGCCATGTATCGCTCTAAAAGAATATCCGGCAGTTGCTGGCATGTGTCTTCAGGCATGCCGCTTCCTGTCGCGATGAAACACTAAAAGGAATTAATGACTATGAAGACCTGCAATACGTTCAAATCCTGGTATCAGTTCGCCGCAATGGGGCTGTGCATTGTGCTGCTGGCCGCCTGTCAGAGTAAACCTGCGGGATTAACACCGGAACAAATCGCCGTGCTGCAAAAGAACGGTTTCTCGCAAACCGATGCGGGCTGGGAACTGGGACTGGATGCCAAAGTTCTGTTTGGCAATAATCAGGATAAGCTTTCCGCCGAAAGTAAGCAGTCAGTGGAAAAACTGGCGGGCGAACTTTTGCACGTCGGCCTGAACAAGGTCAATCTCGACGGCCATACCGATAACTACGGTGATCCGGCTTACAACAACGATCTGTCGCTGCGCCGCGCTGACACCGTCGCCGCCGCCTTTGCCGATGCCGGAATGCCGCGCGCCAATATCCATACCCGTGGACTGGGCCAGAGCAAACCTGTCGCCAGTAATAAAACCCAGGCCGGACGCGCTCAGAACCGCCGCGTGTCTGTGATTATTGTGGTTTAACCGACAACAATCCCACCAGATGCAGCGCCGCCTTGCAGTTATCCGTTCTGCGCCAGGCGAGCGCGATCTGCGTCGTTAATGTCTGCCCTGCCAGGGGCAGACACCTCACATTGGCTTCATCAATCTTGCTCAGTGACGCCGGTATCAGCGCGTAACCAAATCCTGTCGCCACCATACTCAGCGCCGAGGTAATCTGCGGACACTGCTGCCCGTAGCGCGGCGAAAATCCAGCCTCTTCACACGCATGCGTGACGGCATCATAAAGCCCCGGCGATAAATCTCGCGGGAAGGTGATCAGCGTATCGTGGCGCAGCGCCGACAGCCGGACTTCCTTTCCCTGACTGAGCGGATGGGTTTTGGGCAGCGCCACCATCATTTCCTCGATATCCAGCACCTTAAAACTGAACTCTTTGCTGCGCTCGCACGGCAGACGGATAAACGCCGCATCCAGCGCGCCCTCGCTCATAGCCGTCATCAGCCCCGCCATATCCTTTTCCAGCGGTTCGAGAACCATGCCCGGATATTTATCCCGAAAGCGATGCAGCAACGCAAAAACCTGCGGGTTAAACGCCGTCGACGTGGCAAAGCCGAGTCGCAGCGTACCGTTCATACCACGCGCAACGGCGCGGGTGCGCTCAAGGGCTGCATCGGTCAGTTTGATGATGGTTTGCGCGTCGTCGTAGAGCACTTTTCCGGCTTCGGTCAGCTCGACGCCACGGGTCAGGCGTTTGAGTAAAGGGGTACCGATTTCATGTTCGAGCCGCTGGATTTGCTGGCTCAGCGGAGGCTGGGAGATCCCAAGCTGTTCGGCAGCACGGGTGAAGTGTCCCGTCTCTGCTACCGCGACAAAATAGCGCAGGTGACGAAGTTCCATATCAAAAACGTCTCAAAGTGAACACCTCCTCATATTGGAACTCAGGGCGGAATGGGGTCAACCTTTTAGTTAGCAAAGTTAATTATTCAACGGAGACCCCTGCATGAAAAACCATTCCGAATCCTGCTCCTGCGTGGCGGACATTGCCCGCACCGCAACAGCGTTTAAACATCAGCATCCTGACCGCGTTTTGTATCAGTCGTCGCTGATGAGCGCCCTGCTGAGCGGTGTGTATGAAGGCAACACCACCATGGCAGACCTGCTGGAACACGGCGATTTTGGTCTCGGTACCTTCAACCATCTCGACGGCGAACTGATCGCGTTCAACAGCAACATCTTCCAGTTACGCGGCGACGGCAGCGCCCGGCGCGCACTTCCTGAACAAAAAACACCGTTCGCCGTCATGACATTCTTTAACCCGACTGATGAATACGTGATTGACCGCCCGCACAGCCGCGAGCAAATCCACAAGGTGATCGACGACGTCGTCGCCAGCCAGAACACCTTCTGCGCCCTGCGCATTGATGGCGAGTTCAGCCGCGTCGAGACCCGTACCGTGCCGGAACAGCACCGCCCGTATAAACCGATGCTGGAAGCCATCGAAGCCCAGCCGACGTTTCATATCGAACACAGCCAGGGCGTGCTGATTGGATTTCTTACACCGGCCTATATGCAGGGCATTAACGTAGCGGGCTATCACGAGCATTTTATCAATCAGGAACGCAGCAGCGGCGGCCATGTGCTGGATTATCAGGTTGAGCGCGGCGTGCTGACCTTCGGCACGGTCGAAAAGCTGTTGATCGACTTTCCGCAGGACAGCGATTTCCTGCACGCCAACTTATGCCCTGATGATTTAAATGATGCGATTCAGTCGGTTGAAAGTTAACAGACCGCAGAAGGAAGGATGAAAACCATGAAAAACTCAGACAGTAAAACCGACTGGAAATGCGGTGCGGATCTGGTCGTCGCGCAGCTTGAAGCACAAGGTGTCAAACACGTGTTCGGCATTCCCGGCGCAAAAATCGACCGCGTATTTGATTCGCTGGTCGACTCCCCTGTCAAAACTATTCCGGTACGCCACGAAGCCAACGCCGCCTTTATGGCCGGTGCCGTTGGCCGCCTGACAGGTAAAGCAGGCGTCGCGCTGGTCACCTCCGGCCCCGGCTGCTCGAACCTGATCACCGGCGTCGCCACCGCGACATCGGAAGGCGATCCGCTGGTCGCACTCGGCGGTGCCGTTAAACGCGCCGACCACGTCAAACAGGTGCACCAGACCATGGACACCGTGGCGATGTTCCGCCCGGTCACCAAGTATTCAGCCGAAGTCACCTCGCCTTCTGCGCTGGCCGAAGTGCTGGCGAACGGTTTTCGCGCCGCCGAGTTCGGGCGTCCGGGTGCGGCATTTATCAGCCTGCCGATGGATATCGTCAACGAACCAGCCAGCGGTAAATTACTCACCTCGCAACCGCCGGTACTGGGCAGCGCGCCGCACGACGCGATATTGCAGGTCGCACAGTTACTGAAACAGGCCAAAAATCCGGTGCTGCTGCTCGGCCTGATGGCCAGCCAGCCACGTAACGCCGAAGCGATCCGCCGTCTGCTGCACAAAAGCGATCTGCCGGTCACCAGCACCTATCAGGCGGCGGGCGTTATCGATCAGGCTTCCTTCCACCGCTTCGCCGGACGCGTCGGTCTGTTCAACAATCAGGCCGGTGACCGCCTGCTTCGCAATGCAGATCTGGTGATCACCATCGGTTACAGCCCGGTCGAGTATGAACCGGCGCAATGGAGTAACGGCACCGCCGAACTGGTGCATATCGACGTGATGCCCGCCGAGACCGACAGCGACTATCTGCCTGACGTCGAGCTGGTGGGCGACATTGCCGACACGTTGGATCTGCTGACCGGACAGATCCCGCAGCGTATCGATCTGAGCGCCTCTGCTGTCGAGATCCTCGAAGATCGCCGCCAGCAACGTGAACTGCTGGCCCAGAAAGGCCGAAGCCTGAACCAGTTTGCGATCCACCCGCTGCGTCTGGTGCGCGCGATGCAGGACATCGTCAACAGCGACGTCACCCTGTGCGTCGATATGGGCAGTTTCCACATCTGGATCGCCCGTTACCTTTACAGCTTCCGCGCACGTCAGGTGCTGATTTCCAACGGTCAGCAAACCATGGGCGTCGCGCTGCCATGGGCCATCGGCGCTGCGCTGGTCGATCCCGGTCGCAAAGTGGTTTCCGTATCCGGCGACGGCGGCTTTATGCAATCAAGCATGGAACTGGAAACCGCCGTCCGTCTGGGCGTCAACCTGCTGCACATCATCTGGGTCGATGAGGCCTACAACATGGTGGCAATCCAGGAAGAGAAAAAATACCAGCGCACCTCCGGCATCCAGTTCGGCCCGATTGATTTCAAAGCCTACGCCGACGCCTTCGGCGCCAAAGGTTTCGCCGTCACCTCCGCCGAAACGCTGGAAAGCACCCTCCGCGCCGCCATGGACGTACAAGGCCCCGCCGTCGTCGCCGTTCCGGTGGATTACAGTGATAACGCGTTACTGATGGGGCAACTGGAGATGGGAAGGATTTTTTAGGGGGGATTTCAGGAAACTGTCGAGGAGGAAAACTCGATACGGTCGGAAGATGCATCATGAATCCAGGCATCAAACCCGGAGAGCATGAAATTGATCATATGTGGAGGGAGGCTCCTGAGGCTGCATTCCCAAAATATGGCGACCCTGTAGTTTTCAGCTAACAGCTGGCTGATGCATTCTTTGTCTCTTTGCTTTGAATGCATGATCTTGTTTAGCCAAAATTCCGGACGTGTAGCGGGAAGCCGGAAATACTTACAGTTTTCGTGACCATGCCAGAAACAACCATGCACGAAGATGACAACACCATATTCAGGTAAAACCAGGTCTGGTGTTCCCGGCAGTTCTTTGACGTTCAGAAGAGGCGAATAGCCCCGCTTCCGGAGAAGATGCAGTAACATCCTCTCCGGTTTAGTGCCGCGATTCTTAATCGCGGCCATATTTTTTCTGCGGGTGGCTTTGTTGTGGACGTCTGTCATCTATGGATCAGTTTGTCTCTTTCAGCTGTTTAGCTTTCTCGATAGCTGAAAGTAATTGCGCGCAAACTGCGCGAACAACAGGGACAGAAACTGAGTTACCAAATTGCTTATATGCCTGCCCGTCGGAGACTGCATCGACAATAAACTCTTCCGGGAATCCCTGGAGTCTTGCACATTCACGTGGCGTCAGTTTACGCGGGCGTTTACCTATTTCACTCTGATCTATAAGTATTTCGCTTCCATCTTTATAATAACGGGCACTCAGTGTACTGGTATATTCACTGTTCTCATTAAATAATGAGTATCCGAATCCATTACCCTTTGCCTTATGTTCTAATTTACGACGCTGATGACCGTCCCACAACTTTTCAGAAATGGTATATTTCTCATTAAGAGATTCGACAGGTTCAAGGATATCTCCCAGCTTCGTTTTAATACACGAAGCTTCAGGCCATGAGAACAAATCGTTAAAATCAACAGAATCGCCAAAATAATCTCTGTCAAAACCAACGATAAAAATTCGCTCTCTGTTCTGAGGGACGCCAAAATCAGCCGCACGAAGAACCTTATAGAAAACTTGATAATTTAATTTCTCTGACAATGCTACTCTTGCATCATCAGTTAATGGCACTGAATCTGGGATTTCATGCTCATTACTGCCTTCAAGGATCTCTAAAATTGTTTTAAGCGTTCGGCCTTTATCATGTCCTCTCAACTGTTTAACATTCTCAAGCATGAATGCTTTAGGTCTTCTTTTTGCAAGAATCCGCTGAATTTCAAAAAACATAGTTCCGCGGGTATCGCTAAATCCTTTTTTAAGCCCTGCCTGCGAGAAAGCCTGGCAAGGGAAACCACCTAAAAGGATGTCATGCTCCGGAATATCTTCGCTGCTGATTTTAGTGATATCACCTGATGGTAATTCACCATAGTTTGCCGCGTATGTTTTTTGAGCAAACTTGTCCCATTCAGAAGAAAATACACATTGACCACCGGCTTGCTGATATGGCATCCGGATGCCACCTATGCCTGCAAACAGATCTATGAAAGTGAACTGATGCTCTGAAAAAGATTGATGTTTAAAAGGAGCATTTAGGGAGTGGATTTTCATAGTAGTTTCAACATCCAGAATAGATTTCCATTTAGCATCCGTTGGTGAATGCTCGCCGTCTTCCCAACCACGGATAGTTCTTTCACCTGACTCGGGCATTCCAAGCAAAATTGCGAACTCAGTCCGGCCAAGTCCGAGGCTTTCTCTTAGCTTTCTGATATATTGGGATTTTGGTTCAGATGATTGCATCATACTCACATTTTATCCGGTTTCAGTCCGGGTGATGCTATCACTGTATATTAGATCAGGCAAGGTGATTCCATGTTGAAAGATCTTAGTTCGCTAATTGTTGAGTGCAGAAATATATTTGATTCAGTATCTACCCATGGTGATGTGCTAATCAACATGGACTTAAAAGAGCTTCTTTTGAATTCTCTTAAAACTGTCGAACCAAAATCTCAATGGGATATAAGAGATTATTCTATTTTAGTTATCAACGAAAATGGTTTACGGGCAGAACTTCCGTCCTCGTGGTTATGGTATGGTTATGCATTTTGTGGTCTATCAAAAGCTCTAAATGAATACAAAAATATAATTGAAACATTTAAAAAAACAGCACTCGCTCAAGACATCGAAGCAAAAGATCTAGAAAAATTGTTAACAAACTTACCTTCAGAACAATATCATAAATTGGGGCTTCCTTCTGAAAAGTTACTCGAGAAAATAATTTCAGAAGACTATGACAATCAAGATAAAGAGTACTTAGAACATTTCCTTACGAATAGAGCTTGGTGGTATTCACCTTTAAAATCAACCCGACAAACTCAAGGAAAAACTTTAGATCGGAGCGATGCCTTCAAATCAGCTTTATTGTTAGCAGCTGGGGTTATAGTTGCTAATGCAGACCGTCTAACGGTCCTTATTGAAGCATTTTCAAAGTCAGATGATCTTTATAATTACTTCGAGAATGAGATCATAAATAATATTACTGCGAAAAAAAATGTAGAGGGAAATTACATTCCGCTACAAGCAGGAATAAATAAAATATACTATGGTGCTCCTGGAACTGGTAAAAGCTACAGGGTCAATAATAAAGTCGGCGGAAATGATATTGTTAGAACAGTTTTTCATCCAGATACACAATATTCTGACTTCGTAGGTTCTTTGAAACCAAAAACCAAACTTGACTCTTCGGGTAATACACGCATTTCTTACGAGTTTCGATCCGGACCTTTTATAGATGCATATATAAAAGCTGTTTCACATAAAAAAAAGCCAGTATATCTTGTAATAGAAGAAATTAACCGCGCGCCAGCCGCGGCTGTTTTTGGTGAACTTTTTCAACTGTTGGACAGAAATTCAGACGGCAGTGGTGTATATGAAATTAATATTTCAGACCCTGACATGCTTGAATATATTAATGAGAAAGTCCCTTCACCGATAACTAGTTTAAAAATCCCAGCTAATTTGTCAATACTTGCCACCATGAATAGTAGTGACCAAGCTGTAATGCCTATGGATACTGCTTTTAAACGCCGCTGGCTATTTGAATATGTCAGTATTGATTATGCCAATGCAACCTTTGGTTCAATACCTATTATTGTTTCTGCAGGATTCGCAAAGAATAAAATTGAAACCTCTTGGTCAGATTTTTCAAGAATTATTAATTATACTCTCAGTAGACTTTTAATACCTGAGGACAGACTCTTAGGCCACCGATTCCTTTCGGAATCCGAGTTACAGAACTCAGAAGCTGCAAAGCAAGCATTGAGTGGAAAATTATTCGTCTACTTATGGGATGATGTGTTACGTCATGGGCAAAGAGAAGCTATATTTAACACAGAAAAATTCAACACATTTGGAGAGTTAAGCGCAGCATTTTTGCGAGATGAACCTGTATTTTCAGAAGAGATTGAACTTAAATTATCTGATGTATCAGAGAAGAAGTCGCAAGATATCATTGATTCTCATATAATTGATTAGGAGGTGTAAGGCAATGATAAATAATGTATTTTATACCGATAGAGAGCTAATCAGCGAACTCCCAATTGCGTTGATAAATATAATGAAAGCTAACGGATTAGTTTCTATTGACATGGTTAAAATTCATTACTGTGGCATCATACTGCATAAAAAAGAGCTGGCCATATTTTTACCGCGAGGAAGCAGAGTTGATATATACTCTGACTCTAAAGGCATTTCGCGAAGTTTACTAAGATCTATCAACCGTTACCAGACAAGCTTAAAAAACAGGATTGATAATAATGATAGTGGAGAGAATGTTATTGGTCAAACTAGTCTAAGTACGATCATTTCCCTACTAGATCATTACAAAAATAATGGCATATATGTACGTAGAGTAAAACAAAATATAAGGAATACTGGCACAGTAAATTGGAGAAAAACAATTAATAAAACCATCTCTTATACAGTCGGTGATGATGTATTTTATCCCGATACACTTGGAACAAAACATCGTTACCGTCATGATAGCGAAGTTTCTAGGATTCATGCCCAAATTATCCGTGACTTGTGTGACCAGGTTGGCTGGGTTACATTTGACGAACCTAGCATTGTGGAACAGGAGCTAGTTAATATTCCATTACCTAGTGATAGTCATGAACATAAACTAATCACATTAAAACAAGAGTTGGGAATAGTTTACTCCGAAAGAGATATTTTGCTTATTAAAAATTTAATAACATACTTAAACATTCAAAAAGGAGACCACCAAGACAGTTTGATTATAGGGATCAGAGAATTTCATGGTATGTGGGAGCAAATGTTAAATAACTGTTTACGTAATAAAGAGAAAATGAACCATAGGCTCATGGCTCCTCTTTTCAAGATATCAGGGGAGTATTACCTTGCTCCCGAAAAAGGACAAAGAACAGATACTATTGTAAAACATCCAGAGAAAAATAATTATGTGGTTGTCGATGCAAAATATTATGCAGCGACTAGTATAAATACATCCCCAAGTTTATCAGACATTGTTAAGCAATTTTACTACTCTCAAGCAATTAAATTGGCAGAGCCTGATGCACAGGTAATTAATAATGTTTTCGTCTTTCCAGGATTGTCTGGGAAGATCGAATCCATTCACATGGCAATAAAAAACAAAAATAAAATCCATGTAAAAGAAGACTGCCTAGATAATGATTACTCTCCGATAACATGTATTTATCAGGATCCTATTGAATTAATTAAAAACTATGCTTCGGGAAGATACCTAGAAAAGTTAAATACAAAAATAATAAAATTATGCAGTTAAAAGCTAAGGGTTTTCATCATTGATTTTTTATATAATATTGACAACATTATTTATGGGGTCGTAGCTTTTTGAGATCTTCCTTCCAAATAAGAAAGTACGAATATGTAAATTCCTCCAAACCATTCACATATCTTACATCGAAGAATAAGCTCTCCCCACTGCGGCAAAATCCGCAGTCAGAATTAGCGTTCTGTCCCAGTTTGGTGCCATCAACTCTATGAAAATAGGGTGAATATGGTACGGTCTGCACTCACCCAAATTATGGTGGCTCAGACAGTGGCTTCTCACGAAGCACCGGATTCCAGACTGGCCGGAACGCTAACGCTGTTTGAGCTGCCACCATCGGGATTAGCGTCTCTGGAGGTAGTTAATCAACTATCAGCTGGAGTACTAAAATGGAATTTTCTAACACTGCTTTTTCAAACACCTCCGCACCGGAGGCCTACAATGCCTAACCTTTACGACAATACCCCGCTGGAACTGGAAGAGATCGTCGATCACTGTCGTGCGTTGTCTTATGCCATTGTGTCGCTGGATAATCCGCAGGCAAAAGACCTGCTGGGATATATTCTGTGTGAACGGCTGGAAGTGCTGTATCAGACGCTGGAAATGCCCTTTAGCGATGACGACGTGGTGGCTATAGAAGTGACGGAAGCACTCACAAACTAAGCGGATTTACAGACGAAAAAAGCCAGCGCAACTGCGCTGGCCTGATGATCCATGAGGCGTGTGAACTAGAAATCGTAGAAGACGGTAACCCAGGTGGCGTCAGCTTCGTCGTCGGTGGTGTGCGCTAATGTGCGTTCCACGTAAACAGACAAGCCGTAACCGATGGTGGTACCCGCGCCCAGATAGACGTGGTTCGCGTGATATTCTTCGCCGCCTTTCAGTTGCAGGGAATCGGCTGCAACGTATGGCTGGATAGATTTCAGGAACGGTTTGTCGATATTAAAGGTATAACCGACGAACCCTTCCACACCGTAACCGCTGCCAGCAAAATAATGTTCGACAGGATTTTCACGGGTGCTCGGCACAAAATCTTTGTAATAACTGCCGGTGCCGACGATGTACCAGTTGTTTGGCTGCCAGGTTAATGCGGTACCAGACAACTGCTGATGATAATCTTTTTCGTTATATTGATTATCTTTCACCGTGGCGTCAGTCAGGCTATACGCCGCACTCCAGACCAAATCTTTGGTGAGTTTATAATCGAAGCCTAAACCACCACCATTATTACGGCGATAGTGCTGATCTTCGCCCGCCTGAATTTCATCTTCAGGTAATAAGTAGTTGGCATATAACGTCACAGGACCAAAGTCGTTGGTATATTTAATGCTGTTTTTAGGCTTATTCGCACCATCGTAGCTGCCGTTAATGCCAATACCGGTACCGCCCGCATGACCATCGTTGTCCCATACGTCACTTTTAATCCCGACGACAGAATAATAAATACCGTACTGGTGGCCGTAGGTTAATGTCCCGTAGCGATCATTTTTAAAGCCTGCATATAACTGACGCTGAGTATCACGCTGACCACCTTCCGGATAGTGACCATTCATGCCCAGCAGGTTCGCCATGTCCACACCCAGCTCGTAGTAGGCGATGACTGAGGTATCTTGTGTCAGTTTATAATCACCACGGAAGCGGAAACGGGTGCCACCATCGTGACCATTTTTATAATAGCCAGGCTCCGGACCGTTATTGAAAATCCACTCAGGACGGATGCTGCCGCCGACCTGCAAGCTTAATGGCGCCAGCAAAGCATTACTCTGAGGATTTTTATCTAAAACAGTAATCTCGGCCCGGGCGCTGGCAGATAATGCCGACAGCACGACGCCGCCAATTAAGATTGACGCTTTTAAATTGCTCATTATTACCCTGTCTTTATTATTTATGTGATGTGTGTGCGGTCTTGCGCCGCGTATAAATAATTAACATAGGTATGACGGGGGGCAAAGTGAAAATTCAGAAAGTCCCTTATAAGAAAATTATATATAGGGAGTAATTAGTAAACAATAATATTGTGATATGTAACTATAAGAAAATTTTTATGTTTTAGTGATTAAATACAGAACAATATGATAAAAATACGAGCAATTGTAAACTTACGGCAACTAAAAATTGAAATATTTAATAACAATTACATCCTAAAAATAGCATCAATAAGTAAATCATGCCAGCGTGATAATGACATTACGTGACAACCACTTAATATTATTACATTCAATTTGAGTTAATTCAAAATCGCCAGAATAATATCCGGAAAAGACTGTTATTAATAAACCAATTTCAATTTTTATCTCATGGATACCATTCTGGTGGTGAATATCCCCGGTTCTCTGTGCGAATTTTGCGAGACATCTTCCAGTTCCGACAACAAACCACTGTAAATATAAACAGGTTATTTCTTTGCAGCATGAACAGGCATACAGTTCTCTGGCAGCGGCAATCACCCCGCCAGTAAAGGGGGCCTCGACTCACTGACAATGGAATGATCTTCATGACTAATACTGAAAACAGCACGGCCTTCACCGCAAACTCTGTCACCGTTTTTCGTTCACTGATTGAAGGGTTGGATCTCAGCCACTTCGGGGAAGCTCAGCTTTATGATCTCAGCGCGCTGGCATCGGAGTCCGCCGGCGGACTGTGCCAGGGGTTGTTGTGTTTGAGCGAAGGACTGGAGAACTGCGAGATAATCCCACCGGAGGGGATTGCACAGGTCAGCGGCTACCTGAAAGCATCAGCGCATCTGATCCCTGTGCTCTTTGAATTATGCGAGCAGGCCAACAGCAGCCTGATGCGTATGAAAAAAATTACGGCTTATCCGATGAACTGACGTGCGCGGTGATATCCCGCATGACATTTCGCGCTGTCTTGCTGATCCCACCGAGCTGGAAAAAGCCATGAATGACACCCAGATAGCGCTGAGCAGTACATTCAACACCCTGCTCAGTCAGCCGGGAGTACAGCGCCTCGCTTTCGTCACATAACGGATCGTATTCCGCAGTGATGATGTGAACCGGCAGCAATCCGGCAAAGTCATCGCGCCACAAAGGACTGGCTTCAGGGTGCATGAAGTCAGTCTGCGGGAAGACGGACGGCCAGCAGCGATGAAGTCGTTAACCAGCTCAGCAAGTCGATCGGTATTAACGATCAGTTCTTACTTATTGATCTATCAAAACGATTATCTTTTGCCAGCCAGCTCTGGTTATCCTTGGCGTTCCTGAACGTGGATTAAAACTCTTATATTATTAGCGGCTCATTTTGCAGCCGGGATTTGTTACGCCGCGAAAATACCAAATGAAGAATAATGCGAATACGAGATGAAAATGAAAAGATGCACCCGATGCAATAAAAAAAGAAACTTCATCGAACGATTATTTTCTCAGGATAAAGAGCTTTGCGAGGAATACATTTACGATATTCAATCGGAAATCAGAGAAAGAAGAGAAATCCCGGTCAAAAGGCATGATGACGAATGACGCTCATTTCAGAAATTCAAACTGAACGGATTGATGTCAGCATCATCATTCCTGTCTATATCCGACAGCAAAGATTACACTTATAAGGTAAATGCCGATTCCATCACGCATCGCAGCGATTATTTTGACGTCAGGACACAAAGCTATATAGAGGTGATTGCGGAAATCATCCGGCTGGCCAGGCTGGAGCAGAACATAAGAATCAGGGTGTTTTTGTACCGGCATGCGCTGGTGGAGGCGCGGCATTTTTTGGGGTTGTTTAGAAATAATGTGGGGGACAAGATCAGGGTGAAATCATGCTTCAGAGGAAGCATTTCAGCCGGTGATTTATTTAGAGGTATTAACAGCCTGAGTGATGTATTTTTCTTTATTAAGCTGTCAGGCAAACTTTTATAAATGAGATCCTGAAAGAAGCGATAAAGCAGGTCAGACACGAAATAAGTAAACAGACCAGTCATACTGGTCTGTTTGTTTCCAATCAATGCATTTTTTTATCACCTACAAAGATATGATGTTTCGAACGCGCGCGCGGATGAATGAAGAAATGTCCTTCAGGCGCTAAATCTGTAGTGATAGGTTCAAGTGTTAAATTACATGCCTTACCACGCTTATCATGCAATGCATAGATAATGAACGGAATCGACACCACTACCAGGAAGCTGACGATCAGCAGACCCGCGTAAAGGTGGTTCGCCTCCCCGCCCGGCAGACCAGAAGGCGGACAGAACGAGACCACAAAGGCAATCATTGAAACCAGTAAACCGACCATCGCAACGCTAAGTTTTACCGTTTTTCCACCAGGAATATTAAAGGTTCGCTTGTTTTTCGACTGCTTGCACACCAGATTGATATATCCGAGGAAGAGCAGGAAATAGCTGCACAGATAAATAACAACGGTTAATGCCAGCGCAATCAGGAATGACATATTATTGCCGCCGCCTGTATTGGTCAGAACAATCAGAGCCACAGAAGTGATGATTAACTGGGAAATCACCAGAACGACGGGTACACCGTTCTTATTAATTTTGGCGAAACTCGCGGGCAATATGCCTTTTTGCGCCGTCACCAGCATTCCACGAGATGGCCCGACAATCCAGGCAGCAATTTCAGCCAATACTCCCAACATCAACAACGCGGCAATAACACGGATAGCCCACTCAAAACCGCTGCCAAAGTGATTAATTAGCACGGTGAAAGTCTGCATCACACCCGCCGATAGATTAATATCACTGTGAGGGATCACGGCAGCGATAGACAACCCGCCGATAGAACTCAGGAAGATGGCCGCAGCCATTAACAACAGCATCGCGAGCGGATAGTCCCGCCCCGGATTCTTCATTTCGTTGACATGGGTTGCAGAAGCCTCAACACCCATGTAACTCAGGATAAACGCCACGAATACCACTAAGGTACCCATCTGGGTAAAGTCCGGGAAGAAAGTCGACATGCTCATTTTGATAGCCACCGGCGCACCGGAATGCAAATAGCTAAGCGCCAAAACAACCAGAATTAATGCAGGCAGCAGGATACCTGCAAAAAAACCGATTTTTGCAATACGTGCCGTATTCCTGGTGCCGCCGAACTGCGTTAAAGCCAGACCCCAGAGGATCACCAGCGCCGCTACCGTTTTTACTATCGGATCGTTGTTTAGCTCCGGCCATTTGAGGATGTAAGAGAGCGCACCCAGCACAAAATAGAGCATGGGGATAAACCCAATCGCGATTTGCAAATAACCGAACGAAATAGCCGCAAATCCCCATTTTTCACCGAGCGTTTTAGAAACCCAGGTGAAAACGCCCCCCTCCTGCCACCCTTCCACCGTCGCCATTTCGGCCGCACAAAGACCGACGGGAATAAACCACAGCAGGCCGCCTAACAGCAGAAAGAAAATAAGGGAAAAACCCGAGGTTGCAAACGTGGGGTATTCATAAACGGCCATCACCATCGACGCCGTGATAGCAAAAAAGCCCAACAACGATAATTGTTTAGGTGCGGCGCTTTTTATTGTGCTCGCCATAACTGATCTCCTGAAGGAAGCGCAGAGTCTTCTCAGTAAGTTTTAATCTGAAATTTAGGGGGGACTGTCGGGTCACCCCGGAACAAGAGAAGTCACGCGTTTATGCGTGATTAAAGCCGCCCGTGCGTGATGCGCTGGAAGGCTGGCTGAGCGGGTGACTCATGAAGTCATTCAGCGCACGTTTCATATCTTCAATGAGCAGGCAGCCCAGGTCGTAGCTCACACCGTGACGGACCAGAATGCGCTGAACCACCAAATCTTCTCGGTGGGACGGCATGGAGTAAGCCGGCACCTGCCAGCCACGCACGCGCAGCTTCTCAGCCAGATCGTAGAGCGTGTAACCGCCAAGGTAAGCGCCCTCTTTCAGCGTCCAGGCCAGTGCAGGAATACCTTTTTGACTGTCGCCATCGAAAATGATCTCAAACGGCCCAAGCTTGCCGATTTCTGCCGCCAGATGCTGGGCTGTGGCGTAACAGGCGTTATGGATTTTTGCGTACCCTTCTCGTCCCAGACGCAAGAAGTTGTAGTACTGCGCAACGATCTGACCTCCAGGGCGTGAAAAGTTAAGCGCAAAGGTCGGCATGTTTCCGCCCAGATAATTAACGTTGAAAATTAGCTCTTCAGGCAGATCTGACGACTCGCGCCATATCACCCAGCCAGCGCCAAGCGGAGCCAGACCAAATTTATGTCCTGATGCGTTGATGGATTTAACTCGTGGTAAACGGAAATCCCACTCCAGTTCCGGGGCACAGAATGGCGCCAGAAAACCGCCGCTGGCGCCGTCAATATGCATTGGGATGTCCTGCCCGGTCTGCAGCTGAAGTTTATCAAGAGCATCGCTTACTGCTTTCACCGGCTCGTACTGGCAGGTAAATGTCACGCCAAGCGTAGGGATCACACCGATAGTATTTTCATCCACACGCTTAAGTACCTCTTCCGGCGACATGATAAGACGATCGCCTTCCAATGGAATCTCACGCAGTTCAACGTCGAAATAGCGGGCAAATTTATGCCAGCAGATTTGAACCGGGCCACATATCAGATTTGGTTTGTCAGAAGGAAGCCCCTGCAGAGCGCGCTTCTTGCGCCACTGCCACTTGAGTGCCAACCCGCCAAGCATTGCCGCTTCTGAAGAACCAATGGTGGAACAACCCAGCGTGGTTGTCGGCATGGGGGAATTCCACAGGTCCGCCAGCATTCGCACGCAACGAGCTTCAATTTCAGCAGTTTGCGGATATTCATCTTTATCGATCATATTTTTATCGATGGACAAATCCATAAGTTCCCGGATTTCATCATCTACCCAGGTCTGACAAAAAGTCGCAAGGTTCTGACGTGAATTACCATCAAGTAATAATTCATCACGAATCGCATTAAATATATTGCGAGGCTCACACTCTGCTATTGGAAAAACTGAAGTGGGTAATGATGATGCTAACTCTGCTGACGCATAAACGTCATCTTTATTCGATTGTGTAACTTTCATATGCTCGCTCACTTTATAAACAATTAGAGGTTTTCTTATTTAAAAATATAAGCAACGCCAATAAATGACCAAATCAAATATTGAACGGCGCCGGGGGAATTCGATAGCGTTTATGTCATGGAAACTATGATCTGACAGACGATAACCTGACAGAGGATAAATAAAACCGCGCCACAGCCAGTGACTTCTGTTAGCTGTTTACAATTCAAATTCTGCAATAAATAAATTATTATCAATACGTTATTTTCCCGATAATAGACGTAATAAAAAACGCCTCACTTTATGGGAGTTAATTAATTTATAACTTTGGACAACCTTGTCATTTGCAGTTTCCAAAGTTGTCATTGGAAACACATCATCTGACTCCGGGAAAATAAACTCTTCATATGTAACCATCTTTGGCGGAACCGTATTTCCCGTAGCTATAGTTGAGCCCAGGGACTGCGGCAAAATGAAAGAAGTGAGAGTTAAAAGTAAAATTTTTCCAACACGCATGATGCCTCTTGTCGGGTGAATACCGTAAAATAATATATTGATGCTGAGGGCAGCTTCATAACGACAGCGGGTCCTCTTCTGACCTTGAATAACTGTTCCATATATCCAGCAAATATTCTTTTATTCTCACCTTCCGACTTAACTGCCTGCTATAGCAAATAATGTCATTGAGTGATCCCGCCACTTCTTTGGGAAACCTTTTTTGGTGTTGAGCATTTATTAGCCAGCGACGTAAAAAAAGGTCTTCTTGTGCGGCATCCTGTGATGGATGTCTGTGATTGTTGATGTAAAGAGCTATCAGCGCACACCAGGAAAGATGAGCTATTTTTTCATTGGTATTATTCAATTTTCTCTGCCTGATAAAGATAAAGATAAAGAGATAATAGTTTTTTCAATAACGAATTTAGTGTGACAATCTATTCTTTGTTTTCATCAAAATACATAGGATAAACACCCCGTCATTATCATCTCAATCTCACATCTGTAATCCATACTAAACAGGGATGACAAGTGTAAGTCATATCTCTCACAATAAAGGTGGCGGTCCTATTACCATCAGGCAATGTAAACCCTATTCTATAAATGTTTTCCAGAAACAATTTATTGAAAGGATATTATTATGAAAAACTTATTATTAGCCAGCATGATAGCTACCGTGATGACCGCGACTCCAGTTTGGGCGTCAGAAAATACTGCCGATGTTAAAACGGAAACCACTTCAGTTAAAAAGGTTCAACGCGAAGCCGGAGAGGTATTGCACATGGCCGGACAGGGATTTGATGCGATGCGCGATATACAATTGGCCAGAGTCGCCATATTTCAGGGGCATACTGGAAAAGCCGAAAACTATATCGCTAACGCGACGACCTTGCTCTCTGATACCAGCACAGACTGGAGCAAGTTCACCAAGATGGATCATAATGCGAAGATGATTAACGATCAGTATATTATCATTAATTCTAATTTTTCGATTTCAGAGAACTTCGTTGCCTCACCAGAAAAAGAGGCCGCCATTAAAAAGGCTAACGAGAAAATCTCTGAGGGCGATCCAAAAGGAGCCGTCGACACGCTGCGTTTAGCTGGCATGAGCGTGGTGCAAAATCAGTATCTGATGCCATTACAACAAACACGCCATGCCGTTGCCGAAACCACCCATCTGCTCAACACTGGCAAATACTACGAAGCCAATCTGATGTTGAAAAGCGCAGAAGATGGAATTGTGGTGGAAAGCCAGCTTATAGATTTAACCAAATGATTTGAAATATCACTATTATTATCTGTCTGGCAGTTCTTGAATGTCTGCCGGACAAATAATGGCGATCTCTTCACTGACGTCCTGCAAAATGCTTCTGACTGATTTCAGCACCGACAGACAATATTCATTCGTCAACTCAATCTCATCCATGGCTTCAACAGGGACAAGAATTGTTTTAAGTTCTGCTATTTCGAGAAGCTGAGAAGCACCATGAAGGCGATGCATGGCCTGCCTGAACTTGCTGAAAGAGCCCACTGTGATTGCCTTCTCAGCTTCAGCCAGATCCTTCTTAGCTTCACGATAGAAAACCTGAATCAGCTCATTGAGCAGATCCTTTTGTCCGCCAGTGTTGCGATTCAGTACATCCACATTGAGATGAGAAATCGCAGGTGTAACCGGACGCCCTCGCGCAAGCTTATTGAGTTCATTGGTCAGAGTTCCCAGGGAAACGGGTTTAAAAAGACAGAGATTCATCCCGCTTTGCAAACATTTCTCTCGCATGTGCTCCTGAGCATTTGCCGTCAGTCCCCAGATTTGTAAAGTGGGATGGCTTTTTCGTATGTCTTTAGAAAGTGTAATTCCATCTTTGCCCGGCATATTAATGTCAGTAATCAACAAATCGAAATGCATTCTCCCTAGCATTTTCTCTGCCACATCCCCGTCACTGGCTTCATGCACCTCATAACCGATATTTTGTAATTGCCTCCTGAGCAGCAGGCGGTTAGCTGGATGGTCATCTGCTATCAGAATAGAGAGAGGGGCGAGAGCTAAAGGCTCACTTTGAGGTACTGAGGAAATGTCTGGCTGTGGCGCACATATTTCCACAGGTAAGTTGAGGGTAAGAGTCGTTCCGCTGCCGGGCTGGCTATCCATCGTGAGTGTGCCATGCATCAGCGAAACGAGCTCTTTGCATATCGCCAGCCCTAAGCCCGACCCGGTTTGCAAACGTCCGGACCTGGCCTGGGAGTAACGCGTAAAAAGTGTCGCCTGTTCGTCCTGGGAAATACCGCATCCGGTATCACTGACAAGGATCTGAATTCCGGTTTGATAGTCGCTAAATCTATGCTGATGCACACACACCTGAACCCAACCTTCATCAGTAAACTTCAAAGCATTACTGATGAGATTATTCACAATCTGCCTGAGTGCCTGAGGGTCAACGAGTACCTGTATATCATTGGGAAGAGTAATATTAACATTTAATGAAAGATTTTTTTTCTGCGTAATCCCCTCAAAAGAGCGGCATATTTCAAGAATCAGTTTATTAACATCGGTTCTTTGATATTGAATCTGATATTTACCTGACGCCACTTTATCAACATCAAGTATTTCGCCGATCAACCCTAACAATGATTGCGCTGTGGAATATACCTGTGAAATAGCTTCCCGATGTTGTTGATCATCGAGTTTATGACCGTCCAGTAATTCTAAGAAACCCACAATGGAGCTGACAGGAGTGCGCAATTCATGTGTCATCGTGGCGAGAAACTGACTTTTTGCTTCCGTTGCAAGAATCGCTTTATTTTTTTCCTCTTCAAGTGCGCTGGAAAGAGATTCTTTCAGCTGAAGCTGAATTTCCAACTGACGCTCGGACTCTTTACGTTTACGTACTTCACTTAACAGATAAATTCCCCAAATCAGGCTACTTATAATCAGTGTTCCGGCTAACGCGATAACGAGATAAAATTGCTTGCTGTATAGGTTCCAGGTTTCGATCTGAACTTTAGGCATCTTTGACCATTTTTCAGTCAACTGAAGTATCTCTCGCGGTGGAATCGACATAAGAGCTTTGTTTAAAATGGATTTCAGTTCAGGATCGCTTTTGGATAAGGCAAAACTGATTGGTGCAAGCGGCATATCTGAGAGGCGCATATAATTTAATGCATTAGGATAATAGTGATCGATGATATAGCGTGCTGATAATTGAGTTGTCACTGCTGCATCAACCTCACCTTTATTCACCATATTCATAGCAATGCTGGTGTTTTCTACTAAGATCCATTTTACCTGTGGGTACTTATCCCTGAGTTGACGGTCAATGGTAAAGTGAGAAGGTATTGCGACCTGAGTAATATCTTTGAGCGAAGTATCCACTGCTCGTTTTAGTTTCGTTACCAGGACAAAAGGGACTTTCATAAAAGGATCACTGAATGAAATATGATCTACCCTTTCACTGCTATAAGTGGCGGCGGGGATCAGATCCCACTCCCCTTTAAGCATTATCTTAATCATTCCAGCATTTGAATTAGTAAATACCGGTTCAAATTCCATACCGGTTTGTATCTGGATAAGATTCAAGATATCACCCATAATGCCGCGAATTTCATTCTCGTGATTGGTGATTGTAAAAGGAGGATAGTATGGGTTGACAAGTACACGTATTTTTTTATGTTTTTTAAGCCATTTCTTCTCTCGGCCACTTAATGTAATTGGCTTATTTAAAAATGAGAGATTCCCTCTATCTAGCCAGTTTTGAGTAATCTGAATATTTGTTTCATTTGATATTGCATGAATAAAGTTATTGATGGTTTCACAGAGTATGACTTGTTCAGAATTAAAAATGAAGTGATTATCCAGATCTGACTGAAGAAAGTAACGTATCACTGAGAGTGACTGAGGAAAAAACTTAGAAATATAATTACCGGTGGAGATGTTATCACCAATAAAGTAAGTATTTTCATTATCTGATACTGATGACATGGCGAGATAATCAGTATCATAATATTTAATCACTGCATTAGGGAAGTCAGCTTTGATACTCTCGGCAGGAGGGCATGATTCAGAGCATGCAATAGTGACCGTTTTATCTGTTGATAAAGGCTGCATCGCGTTTTTTAAGGATGTCACGAGCGTCGGATAGGTTCTGACTAAAGCCGAGCTATGCAGTAAATCATCCTCTTCATAGGTTTTACGCGTCAATGGGGTAAGCAGCATATCGACGTGGTTTTTTCTGAGTTCTTCAAGTGCTTCGGCCTCGCTGCTATACAGTGTAATAGTGATCTTAACACCCAGGCTCTTTTGCATTAACGCCAGATAATCAGCATTAATTCCTCTGTAATAATGGTCAACGCTATCGTAAACAACGGGTGAAATCTCAGGCGTCCATGTACCAATAACCAGACTCTGTTTACGGGCAATCAGGCGTATTTCATCCTTACTTAATTTTACCCTCTCAAAATTATTAATAAAACTATTTTTAATTTCAATATTCTTTACCGTAGCCGCATTTACAGGGAATAGCACAATTAAAAGTATAAACGCAAAAATCTTCATGAGTTTATCCAAGCTTATTTCTTTGCGCAAAACTAAAAAGATCCATCAAAGAATTACAGTTAAGCTTTTCTAACAAACGTCTTTTATAGGTACAAACTGTTTTATTGCTAATGTTCATTTTACTGGCGATACTGGTATAATCAGTACCGTTAATCATATATCTGAAAACTTTTACTTCCTGCATGGAAAGTGAATCCAGTTTGCCTTGTTCACTTGTTGTCTCGCCATAAAAACGACTCAGCGTGAAAGGGAAATAACTGTAACCATTATTGGCAGCTTCAATTGCAGACATAATATTATTAAGTCCTTCTTTTTTACTGACAAATCCATTTGCTCCTAACTCTGCACTGCGCTGTCCATAAAAGACTTCATTTTTAGCCGAAATGACGATAATAGCCCCTGAATAACGACGCTTACGTAATTGCTCCAGCACTTCGATACCGCTTAGTACAGGGATGTCGACATCAATGATAAGAAGATCGGGTTTTAGCGTTTCGACTTTATTGACGACGTTTCCCCCTTCATCCAGTTCTGCCAAAATGTCTATTCCATTTGCATTAAGCAAATTTCTTATCGCGATGAGTGCGATAGGGTGGTCGTCTACGATTATTGCCTTCATTATTAAATCATCATCCTTTGATTTAACAAAAATTAAACATCAATTCCTTCAAATTTCCTGTGTCCGAGAAAATATGAGAGATACATATAACGACATTTACAATTGAAATATGCGAGTCGTTAAATATTAATTATTGAGGTTGCCACATGAAATACATTCTAACATTTATTACGGGAGTGAATATAAACGCAATATAAATGAGGGCATAGTTAAAGATGAGAGCTATACGCATTCAGTAATATATTGTTTTAACATTGTTAATTTTAGATTAATTATTTCAGCCATCGATTACATACGTAAGAAAAATTCTACAAAGAATACGAATCATTCTTCTATAAATACCATACCTTTCTATTATCTAATAGTTCCAGAACGTGCAGCTTAAACCCAAGTTATCAGGAAGTTAAACTCTTTACTGAGTTCTGCCTTTTTGTCATTGATGTCTGACAGCGTCGACATCAAGAAATAATTGTGGATATATCCGGTGAAAATAGATTTTAAGAATAAAAAAATAGTCATCACTAGCATTATTATTATGATTATAACAATTTCCCTCGTGACCTTAGCATATAGATATCTCTTACTCGGAAACGTGCAAACCACGGATGATGCTTATGTAGCAGGAAACATAAATCCGGTATCAGCGCTCATTAATGGAAGTGTCATTACGGTTAACCATACTGACACCGAATTTGTAAAGGAAGGTGATGTGCTGGCGGTTCTTGATGATACCGATGCACAACTCGCTTATAAAAAATCTAAACATAACCTGGCGTATGTTGTCCGGCAAACACAACAGCTTGCCTTTCAGAATGACCAGCTTGAAGCAGATGTCAGGCAGGCAAAAATTGCGTACAGCCAGGCGGTAACTGATTACGAGCGTCAAAACGGACTGAGCCGTGATGCATTGATTGCCAGAATGGCGCTTGAACATTATCGAAATAAGATGTCCTCCCAAAAAGCAGCATTAGATGCAGCCATTCAGCAATATAAAGCCAGCAAAGCATTGTTGCTTGATACGCCCATTAATGAACAACCGCAGGTTCTGCAGGCCGCAGATGCCGTCCGAGAGGCATGGATCACTTTGCAACGTACGGTGATCCGCAGCCCGGTGACAGGGTATATCGCAGAAAGAAATGTGCAGGTTGGTCAGACTGTTTCTGCCGGGCAAACGTTGATGTCAGTCATTCCTGTTGAACAAATGTGGGTTAATGCAAACTTCAAAGAAACCCAGCTTAGCGGCGTTTCTTTAGGCCAGAAAGTGACCATTATCAGTGATATTTACGGAGATGACGTCCCATATGAAGGACATGTCACCGGGATAAATATGGGAACTGGAGGTAGTTTCTCCCTCCTGCCTGCGCAAAATGCCACAGGTAACTGGATTAAAGTCGTTCAGCGCGTACCAGTGCGGGTCGCACTCAATCCAGCGCAACTGCTTGAACATCCCTTGCGAATTGGTCTCTCCACGACGGCGAAGCTCTATTCCAGCGGTCAAAATGAGGTGGGTGATGAAACACTTTCAAAACATGTTATCTCAACCCCCGCCTTGAGCAGTAAGGCGCTTGTGGTCGAAACACGGGGAATTGAAAGTGTGATCACCGGGATTATTGCGCGAAACGGGGCACAATAATGGCGTGTTCATCATCAGTACTCCCGCCGCTGAAAGGCAGCACCTTAATTTTTGTCACTATTGCGCTGGCAATGGCGACTTTTATGCAAATGCTCGACTCAACAATAACGAATGTGGCGATCCAAACGATTTCCGGGTCATTGGGCGCTTCTTCCGATGAAGGAACCTGGGTTATTACATCTTTTGGTGTGGCGAATGCTATTTCGATTCCTGTCACGGGGCGACTTTCGTTGCGTTTAGGAGAACGACGTCTTTTTTTAATGTCTGTCACACTCTTTTTCATGACATCGTTTTGTTGCGGAGTGGCCTCCAGTCTCGATATGCTGATTTTCTTTCGTATCATTCAGGGATTAGTCGCAGGCCCCCTCATTCCGTTATCTCAAAGCCTGCTCCTGCGCAATTATCCCCCGGAGAAACGCACCTACGCTTTAGCTATCTGGTCTATGACCGTTATCATCGCCCCGATTTTTGGCCCTATTCTCGGGGGCTATATTTGCGATAATTACCATTGGGGATGGATCTTTTTTATTAATGTCCCTATGGGTATCGCGGTAGTTTTAGTTTGTTCTTTCTTACTGAAGGGCCGGGAAACTGCCACTCAGCCAGTGAAACTCAATCTGATTGGACTAAGCCTGCTGGTATTGGGAGTGGGGTCTCTGCAAATAATGCTGGATAAAGGCAAAGACCTTGACTGGTTTAGCTCCTCCACGATTGTGACGCTCACAATAATTTGCGTTGTGACTTTGCCCTTATTCGTGCTGCATGAAATAAAAGATAAAAACCCCTTGGTTGACTTAAGTCTTTTCAAATCCCTGAATTTTAGCATCGCCATTTTGTGTATTGTTTGCGCCTATCTTATCTATTCCGGTGCTATTGTTTTGATGCCTCAACTTTTACAGAGTGTATATGGCTATACTTCAGTTTGGGCTGGTTTAGCTTACGCACCGATAGGCATAATGCCACTGATCATCGCTCCACTCATTGGTCGCTACAATAAGAACATAGACATGAGGCTGCTGGTTACATTCAGCTTTACGGTCTATTTCATATGCTATCATTGGCGTTCTGTTACTTTCACGCCGACGATCGATTTTACGTCAATTATTTGGCCGCAGTTGATACAAGGGTTCGCGGTTGCGTGCTTCTTTCTGCCTTTAACAACAATATCTTTAGCAGGACTTTCTTACGATAAATTGGCCAGTGCTACAAGCCTGAGTAATTTTTTGCGCACTCTGTCAGGTTCTGTAGGGACATCTTTGACGATGACGTTATGGAGCCGGAGAGAATCGGTGCATCACGCCCAGTTAACAGAAAATATTAATTCTGCCAATCCTGTTTTTGAGCATTATATCAGCAATTTAAAAACGGCAGGATTAAGCACTTCTCAGGCGCTTGAATACATTAATCAGACCATTACTCAGCAATCACTGCTGATTTCTGCGAATGAAATATTCTCTGTTTCGTCTTATGTTTTTCTTACACTCACTTTATTGGTTTGGTTTGCTAAACCTTATAAAAAATAAGAGGAAGATACTGATGGGCATGAAACGAGTGTTTAATCTATATTTAGCGTTAATAAATCCAGTCTGATTAAATGTCAACGCCCCTGCCCGTCTGTACATTTCTATATTTAGATTATTATCTCTATGGTGGTTTACAGCTTCGGGCACTCTAAACCTTGTGATAGCAGAATAGCGATTACATTTGTCTGCTACTTCCCCCCCCCTGGCTCTGTGTAAATACAGATATAACCGCGACTGATTTCTCAGTTAACGTGATAGTTCACAGAAACGTAAATAACATCCCTCTCCCCTTAGTGGGTTATTTTGAAGTTGCGAATGATTTTTTGACGTAAAAAATCGGCAAGTTTCAAATTTTACTATCATTCGGAGATATTACATTTATGTGACAGCAGCCTGAGTCCTATCAAAACCTCCAATTATGAGCCTGAACTACCAGTCTTCGCTTTGGGAAAACTGCCTCAGATGACAGTTCTCATCCTCACGGGCTTTAGCATTTATAAAATCAGCGATTTCCATCCTCTGGATACAGTCAATCAGTTGTAAAAGGTGGTGTAAGTGTAAGCATCCCCGTAATCCGAGCCATTCACCTTATCTCTCTCACCCCATAACACAAGCCTGCGACAGAGTGTGTCTCACCATGCTCATATATTAAACAAAATTAAATAGAATACATTGCGACACAACTTGTCACGCCCATGGAGAAAATAAGATTTTCAAAGGGGAATAACATGAAAAACACTCAAAATGCTGAACTTATTAAGTCATTCGAACGCGATAACACTCTGCAACTGTGGATATTACGTCTTTTTTTCCGGTTAGGTGCGCATAAGCAATTCATGACTCAGCACGGATTTAACAATCAGCCTCTGGCTGGATATCTGAACCTGACTAAATATGAAGATGAGGAGTTCAATCATCAGTTACAGCAATCAATACTGGGGGTATTACGTTTGCGTCATGCGGAGCTTGAACGACAGATCCCGATGACGAAGTCTACTGAATTTCAGCAGGCATTAGAGAGCCTGGCCCGCCGAATTGGACTCAGTCCAGCTGAAAGCTTAATTTTGGAATTCACTTTGCAACTCCATCAAGAGCAACTGCTTGATGATACCGCTGACTACCTTGGAGCGATGACTTCAGCCAAAGTTTACAGGGCTCTGGCTGCAGTACTGGATCTCACGGAGGACGATGTCCGCTTCGCATTAGGACCGTTAAGCGTATTAACAAAAACCGGTCTTGTGAATCTGGAAACCAATGGCGCCTATACATTACGCAATAAACTCGAGCCATTTTCCCCGACCTTTTATGAACGTCTGTCTGCGGGTGAAACAGATCCAGCCAGGCTACTGGGGGGGATGATTTCCCGCTGTGAACCAGCGCATCTTAAATTTGAAGATTACCAGCATATTCCAGCGATCAATGTGATGAGGCAGTGGCTTCATTATGCTTTTCAATCCAGTCGTATCGGTGTGAATATCCTGATTTATGGGCAACCGGGAACGGGTAAGAGCCAGCTCTGCCGATTGCTGGCAGAAGAGTTAAACAGCGAGATTTATGAAGTTACCAGCGAAAATGAAACTGCAAGGCCCATCAATGGCAGTCGTCGTCTTCGCGCATGGCGGGCAGCGCAACGATTTTTTGGTGGGGAAAAAGCACTCATCCTGCTCGACGAAGCAGAAGATGTTTTTAGTGAAAGCCAGGGTTCGCTAACAACGGCGCCCCAGCCCGTGCCAAAAGCGTGGGTTAATCGCCTGCTTGAAGAAAACAGGGTGCCCACCCTTTGGGTCTCTAATGAGATCCGCGAAATGGACCCCGCATACATCCGCCGGTTTGATATCGTTTTAGAATTAACCGCCCCTCCCCGGGTACAGCGGGAAACGATTCTGCGTGAAGCTTGTGGTGCAACGCTCTCGAATAATGATATTTCACAACTGGCCAACATCCCCTATCTGGCACCTGCCGTTGTAAATCGAGCCGGGACAATTTTGCATTCCATCAAAGATAAACTGGATGAAGAGAGGCATACTCATTATTTAATGTTTTTAATTAATAGCACCCTAAAGGCTCAGGGACATTTGCCGATAAAGCTAAAAACTAAAGTCAAATCATCTGAATTTTATAACATGGCATTCATTAACAGTGACTGCCCGCTTGGCGAGATTGCCGCTTCCTTGTCACCTGCCGATTCAGCCCGCTTTTGTCTTTATGGCCCCCCAGGTACAGGTAAAACCGCCTGGGCTTACTGGCTGGCAGAACAGTTGAAGCTCCCCGTGATTGAAAAAAAAGCGTCACAGCTATTCGGCAGGCATGTCGGTGAAAGCGAGCAGAATATTGCCGCGGCTTTTGAGCAGGCCCGACGGGATAACGCCGTGCTACTCATTGATGAGGTGGACAGTTTTCTCACTGCCCGGGAAGAGTGCCGGCAAAGTTGGGAGATCAGTTGCGTCAATGAAATGCTCAGCCAGATGGAACATTTCGACGGAATTTTTATTACCACCACGAACAGGTTCGATGTGCTGGATGCAGCAGCATTACGCCGTTTTGACCTGAAAATTCGCTTTAATTTTATGTCTGATAATCAGGCAGTTGCGCTACTGAATCTTTACTGCAAGCAACTGAAACTCGGTGAGCCCTCACCTTCTGCTATCAATGAATTAGCGAGATTGTCCTTGTTGACGCCTGGGGATTTTTCCGTCGTATCACGCCAACATGCATTCAAACCACTGACATCCGCTAATGCATTTGTTACCGCTCTTAAAGCGGAATGCCGGGTAAAAAAACGAGAAGACGTCGCAATTGGGTTTATGCATTAATCAGTTTCGTATGGACCGAAAAGGGAATAAACCATGGCCAAACGACCAGAAACAATAGAAACAACGCTGCTTGCTCTTGAATTGTTACGACGGATTCCGCGCGGCAGGAAAACCACCGCCAAAGAATTACATGAACAATTGCTTCATGCGGGAATTGAGCGCGATTTGCGCACCATCCAGCGTCATCTGGAAATGCTCTGCACTCATTTTGATATTGAATGCGACTTACGCAGTCGCCCGTATGGATATCGCTGGTTAGAGGGATCAAAAGGCGTTTCCCTTCCCATGCTAACGCCGCAGGAATCTCTGATTCTGGCCATGGCCGAAGCACACCTCAAGCCGATTCTGCCCAGCAGGTTAATAAGATCAATGACGGGCTTTTTTACTCAGGCTCATCGAAATCTCCACGACATTGGAACCGGGCGGCTCGAGGCGGAGTGGCCGGACAAGGTCAGGGTCGTGGCAACCAGTCAGCCTTTGCTGCCTCCCCCGATAGCGGAAGGTATTTTTGAATCGGTAAGCGAAGCTCTCTATCTCAACCGCTGGCTGAAGATCACCTACCGTAATGCGAGTGGCAAAGAGAGTGAAAACTCAGTGATGCCGCTGGGCCTGGCACAGCAGGGGCCCCGCATGTATCTGGTCTGCCGTTTTGAAGGGTATAACAACGAACGGAGTCTGGCGCTAAATCGTATTCTGGCAGCCAGCATCAGCACATTCACCTTTGTGCGCCCTGCCGAATTTAACCTGAAAAAATATGATGATGATGGTCGCTTTGGTTTTGGTGAGGGTCACCAGATATATCTGACGTTTGAAATTGACCGTACCGCCGGACTCCATCTGATTGAATCACCGCTGTCACTGGATCAAACCCATCGGGAAATCGGCAATCAACGCCTGGAATTCTCCGCCACAGTGGTAGACAGCGCCATGCTTAAGTGGTTTTTAGCCGCCTTTGGGGAAGCCGTCAGTAACGTTCAACGGCAGCCTGTTGTGGAAGGAAGCACCGCAGAATGACTCTGAACAAAATTACCTGGGGTCTTTGCGCGCCTGCAACCGTACCTTCCGTTAGAAGAACACGTACCTTACAACTTAGCGAAATTGTTGCGCGCTTCCATCATCGGGCTGTGCCAGGTTTGGGCGGCGTCTGGTTTGGGCGCCAACTGATGATGGCGTTACAGGGGGTGGCGATAGCATCTCAGCTGGGCAAAGACGTCAGCAATATCGAAGCCGCGAATGCCATTGAAGCGCTTTGCTGTTGGCAGGGCTTTCGGGAGAATGAAGGGAAGAACCGGGATCGTCGCCTTCGTGGCATCCGTAAGATTCGCAGATTAGAACCTAACCGCCTGACCTTTAACGCCGCAAGAAGACGCGCTTTCTACGTCACCATCCCGATGCGTATGAGTACGATTGAAGCACTGCCCGCACTGGGATTTGTTCATGCTCAGCGTAATTTTAACGCCTTTCAATGCAGTCAGGTGGGCGAACAACTTGTCAGGCTTGAAACGCCGCAAATGGCTGAGTTGAAAAAATGGATCAGCTCACCTGACAGAAAGCCGCCAAAAACCATCAATTCGCCATTAATCTCCTTATCGCAAGATGCCTGCTTGCTGATACGACACCAGCTGGAAAATGCTGGCAACGACGAGGATAGCAAGCGTCGCAGGGACGCCTTGCGATGGATGGACCGTTTGCGTCAGTCCCCGCCTAAACCACTGAGCTGGAAAGACCGCCCTGACGAAATTTCGTCAGTTCACTGGCACGACTTACAGGCGGGTGCCTATTTCTTCAAAACACAAAACACGGCACTCGCACTACTGGATCTTCTGGAATATGAAATGTCTCAGCGTGGCTCTGCTCTTTCATTGCATCAGAAACTTCCACTTGCAATCAGTGACACGGCTGAAAGGCTGAGACTTGACGCACAAGCATTTTTGGATTTGAAACACAGTGATGCGGCTGCAAACCAGTTTTGCAGCGAATGTACCCTGGAACCTGTGGCTTTATTGCACGCACTGGTCAGCCGTGACGGTCATATTCTCAAGCTAAAGGGCGACCTGATTGAACCTGGCCCGGCCTTTGATAACGGGGTCTCTCAATCTGCTCAGAACCCCGAGGGTGAAGAACAATATGCCGAAGAGGCCTCCGGTTTTTGGCCTGCATCAATATCCTGGCGGATCCGCAATCTGTTCCTGCTCAACCTTGATCTACATGGCAAACTGGCTGATTGGTTAAAGAAGGAAATGAATAATGGCTGATTTCTCAAAACTGCCTCCCTCCCTGGCCGACTATTTTGATGCGCCTGAGGGTTATAAGGGGCATTTTGGCTGGCTATGCGGTTATTCAGCAACGGATGACTTTCTGGAAAATGCAGTGGATCGCTTTAGCTGCCTTAATCAGGCTGCGCGAGCTCATCACGGGCAAATAAAGCTGGCACTCTTTCTTGATGCCGGAAATAAGCCCATTTCCACCGTTGATGTCCCCGGCGTATTACATTGCCAGATGAAAGCAGCTCCACCGCTGAATTTACTTCATGCGAAAGTCGCTCTGCTGGGATTTAAGCCTGACCAACCGGAAGATGCCTGGCGATTACGACTGGTCGTCAGCACCGGAAACTGGACAAAAGAGACACTGACTGAAAGCCTTGATTTGGTCTGGTGCCTGGATCTCTCCAGTGAAGCACTGGAGAACGTCACCAAGGATATTCAACAAAGTTGTGCAGATTTTCGTGCCGCGCAAAATTTGTTTGAGGATATCTCCTCCTGGTGTGACACCAGCCTGTTGTCATTAGAAATAAATGACCGGCTAACGACCGGAGGGCTGGCGCGGCTGGATGTCAACGCATGGCTTAACGTATGTCGACAATATGCCGACGGTAAACCCCGTTTGGTCGACAACCGCAAAAGGTCACTCTTTAATCAGTTGAAATCCTGGCTGGAACAGCCTGCCATTGCTGGAAAGAGAAATTATCTTGCGATGGGTTCCGGTTTCTATGAAGGGGGTAAAGGCGACAAATCATTGGTGCCACAGAAAATTGTCCAGCTTTTACAGGACGACGATTTATTAACAAAAAAACCGGAAATTGATCTCTATGTTAATCCTGAGGCTTGTCAGGCGTTGCCAATAATGTGGCAACGCTCAGAGAACAACATATCACTGTCAGACCCCCTTCTCAGTTGGCAAAGACTGAACGCACCCTACATGCCAAATTTATTTTCAGTGCTAACTACCGCAATGTCAGCGATACGCTGACTCAGTGCTGGCTTTATATGGGCTCAGGAAATCTTACCGGGCCTGGCTTTATGCAGCGAATGATAACAGGCGTGGGAAATCTCGAAGCCGGCGTATTTTTTGCACCGGAACGGTTGGCGAGAACCGCGGCTGGGAAGCTGGCTCCCGAAAAAACCCTGGCATGGTTGCTACCCATCCAGTCAGAGATTGATTGTGATGCTCTGCAAATGCCCCTTCAGGCGGGACAGGAGATGGAGGAACGCACTCCCTACTTTGCACCGCCCATAACCTGGCTCAAATGGACACCCCTTGCAGACGGTCAGGGTACCCTTCATTACTCTGGATCCCCTGAGAATAACATCACCGCTTTCGCGCCTGGCGGAACTTCCTGTCCCTTGGTTTCGCAGGGGTTTCTATGGCAGGGCGAAATGCCACGCTGGGTGGACATTGCCTGGCCGGCAGATAACGGGACACAGAGTGCAAAAATTCCCGTTGTTGATGCGCTTGGCCGCATTGCCGCAACGCCTTTGCGGCCGCTCGATTTGGAAGAAGTACTTTGGCAGCTATCCAGTTTTCCTCACACACCCGACGTGGATTTTGCTGATCCAACCAGCATGTTGACAACCTCAACAGCGGGTTCTTTCACGATAAATTCTGACGACCAGCCGGTCTCTTCTCAGCCGGTCAGACAGGTAATGGCGTTAATCGAAGGTATTGCCGAGCGCCAGACCACGCTTCCTGAAAGCCAGTGGCTTTACTGGTGCCGTAGTCTCGAACAGGCACTGATTCAGGTAAGCGACAATGGAGATATCACCCGCTTTATGGATCTTGGTATCAATCCACTCAGTCCGCTGAGAGAAGCACCTTTCCGGCCAGTGTATGCCGAAGACGATCAGAGTGATAAGGGACAGGATTATCTGCAGATGCTGATGCGTATTGAACAAGCATGGGGTGTTGATTCCCTGCGCAATTTCGGAGAGTGTAAATGAAGAATAACTTTCAGGGCTGGCCAGTCGTCACTGAGTTATTACGCGAACTGGTTACGCAGGAACAGGTAGAGCTTAATGCCGGGCAAAAAGCAGCCTTGTTGGCAATTGCCGATCGCATTGAACATCATGGCATTATCCTGGCGGATGAAGTGGGTATGGGAAAAACCCGCATCGCCGCAGCACTTTCCCGTTGCGTCATTGCGGCAGGCGGCAGAGTCGCCGTTTTGATTCCGGGTGGACTGGCGGCCAACTGGCGGGAGGAGCTAAAAACGGTAGGTGTCACCCCTTCCGCACCGCTGCTTAGTCTTAAGCAATATATGAGTGTGTGGGAAACGGACATACCATCCGCCCCCTGGTTTGAGGAAAATTGTCTGATTGTTTCCCACGCCATGGCGAACTGGCGACTGGGCGAAAATAGTCATCCATGGCGCTGGGGATTGCTCCCGGAACTCTGCTGGCGGTGGTCTGAAAAATGTGATTGCCCTTCATTAACCGAACCTCATCTCAAGCTTGCTGCTAAAAAAATCAGCGCGGCGATACGTCGTCTGCCCGCCGCACATCCAGCCAGAAAACAGATGAAATCGCTGACGCGTAAAATCGACTGGGATAAAGCTCTGTCAGATAAAGATTTTGGCGTGTATTCAACACAACGCGAACATCTTGAAACCAGTGTGGGGCTTGGGCTCGGGACGTTTGAACTTGTTATCGTCGATGAAGCGCACAAAAGCCGGGGACAAAGCAGCAGCCTGAATCGTTTGCTGGAAAATATCATTCAGCCTGCCAGTGAAACCCGACGACTGGCCGTCAGCGCAACGCCCATTGAACTCGACAGCCAGCAATGGACACAAATGCTGGCCCGGATTGAGGTCAGTTCTCCCGAAGCCATTCAGGCAATAGAACATTACCAGGCCGCCGTCGCAGACATCAGGGAAAACTATGCAAACAGCCTGTCACAACAGAAGTATTACCAGGCTTCCGCTGCGTTTGAGCAGGCACTTTCGCCGTATCTGTTGCGTCGTGACAAACGCGAAGACGAGTCCGTACAAAAATTCCATCAGCACTCAACCCGTCCCTATCGTCGTAAGAAAGAGATCGTGGTGGATACCTTCTCACTGCCGATGAGTTGGAGACAGGCGATCTGCGCCGCTGAAGCGCTGTCGTTTGTTTCCCAGATGCACGAAGACAGCGCAGCGCAACGACTTAGACTGACGGTTGGCAACGGGCATGGTATCGCCACGCTGTTGAATGCTCCGGAGGAAGACGTTATGCCTCCGTTCGAAACGGCTCAGCAAGAAGTCACTGAACCGGGAACCAGGGCGCACGCGGATAAGCGCCAACAACGTGCCAAATGGTGGCAGAGCCAACTCACCCCCATTCTAAGTACGGGTGAAGAAACACCCCTCTTTACCCATCCTGCAATCCTGGCTGCGGTTGAAGCCGTAGAGGAGGTTTGCTCTCGCGATGAAAAAGTGTTGGTTTTTGGCCGGTTTACCCGACCAATGACCGCACTGGTACAGTTACTTAATGCACGCGAAATGTTGCGAACGCTGGAGTCAAAACAAAATTACTGGCCACATGAACAGTTGCCAGTGTCCGAGTGGCCTGCCGTTCAATGCGCCTGGCGTCAGTTATATGACGGCGAGGCCAGCCAGAAGGACATCAATGCACAACTTGCCAGTCAATACAAAGAGCTAGATAACAGCCGTATCGCATTTCGCAATAGCCTGATTTTACGGCTAGATGAGGGATTATCGACCTGCGAAAGCCAGAGTGTGAAAACACTGTTTAACGTCTTTAAGCAACGTGCCCCCCGTCGCGATGGTAATGAAGATTTGGTCATCGTTGCCAGGGCTATTTACTCGCTGACCGGGACAGCTGAAGAACGACGCTCCCCTGCGCGCCTGGCAGACGTTTTTACCGATATCGTTAATGCAACGCGTGATCGTGATAACCCCGAGAGTGACGAAGAAGTCGACGGGGAGAGTCAATTTGCGGAGCTACGCTGGCAAGTTGTTGTGGACTGGCTCCATGAAGAGTACAGCCGTCGCGAAAGTGACTATGCACGCCTGATGAATGGACAAACCTCGGCAGCCAGTCGCAACTTGATTAATCTGGCCTTCAACCGCCAATACAGCCGCCCTTCTGTTCTTGTCGCTCAATCGCTGGTCGCCAGAGAGGGACTAAACCTGCATCTGGCCTGCAAAACGGTAATCATGCTGCATCCGGAATGGAACCCTGGCGTGGTAGAGCAACAGATTGGCCGGGTCGATCGGTTGAACAGCCTCTGGCAGAAAAAACTTGAGGAAGCACTGAACGCTGGAGAACGCGGCGATGCGTTACCGACCATCGATTTTATGCCGGTTATCTTCAAAGGCACTTACGACGAGCGGAACTGGCAAGTTCTGAACCAGCGTTGGGATAACCTTCGTGCGCAATTACATGGCAATCCCTTTTCAGTCAACACGCTTCAGGACAATGTCGGGAACCGGGAAAATATGCAGTCAGTGATTGATGCTGCACCGAACTTTTCTCCCCTGAACCAAAACAGAAGGCCGTCATTATCTGACTGATAAATTAGCCTGAAGGTTTTCAGGCGTGTGCCGTTACTAATAATCAAATTGTAAATTTTTCTTCTGCCGTTTAGACCTTGTGAGTTAACACCAATGCCAGACGTCAGGGACCGAACTTTCTACATTTTAATAAGGATGATCATGCACGAGAACAATGTTGCTTTACTCTGTGATGAAGCCGGACGGCTATTGCAGTTAAATATTGAATTGCTGCACAAGATGATTAACGAACCGAAAGTATTAGCCAATGACCAGGGGCAGTTATTTGCCCGGCATAAGGCAGAGAAAAGAGTTGAAGAACTTGAGGGTGAGCGGTTAAAAATCGCCCGTAAAGAGATCGTGCTTGCCGTCGTCGGTACCATGAAAGCGGGAAAATCCACCACCATTAATGCCATTGTTGGTAAAGAGATTCTGCCCAATCGTAATCGTCCGATGACGTCAATACCGACATTGATTCGCCATGTGCCGGGTAAGCTTATCCCGGATTTACAGCTAAATAATACTGACGCCCTGCATAACCTTCTGATTGATTTAAATAAGAAAATCAGCACACCAGAAGGTAAACATCTTGTTCGTCAGTTGGAAAAGGACAGTGAGAAGAAAAAATTACTGGCCATCACCCGCAATGTTGAATGGTTGAAAGATACCTATCTTGATGAGGAAGAAATTTTCTCCTGTCTGACCCATCTCAACGACCTTGTGCGCCTTGCCAGCGAACTTGAAGTCGAATTCCCTTTTGATGCCTATGATGAATTTCATGAACTCCCGGTTATTGAAGTGGAATTTAGCCACCTGACCAGTATGGATGACAGCCAGGGCACGTTAACCCTGCTCGATACCCCGGGGCCAAACGAAGCAGGCCAGCCACATTTGCAGGCGATGATGCGAGATCAACTGCGGAAAGCTTCCGCGGTTCTGGCCGTTCTCGATTACACCCAGTTAAATTCTCTGGCCGACCAGAATGTGCGTAAAGAACTTAATGCAATTGCCGAAGTGGCTGCCGGACGCCTGTTTATTCTGGTGAATAAGTTCGATCAGAAAGATCGTAACAGCGATGACGCACCGACGGTTAAGCAAAACGTTCCGGCAATGCTCGATGGTGACGTTCTGACGGCAGAGCAGGTTTATCCGGGCTCTTCCCGCCAGGCATACCTCGCCAACCGGGCCCGAAACGTCCTTAGCCATTCTGATGCGCTACCAATGAGTGAAGAATGGGTAAAGGATTTTGCCCAACTGGCTTATGGACAAATGTGGGATGAAAGCGACCTGCAGGATAAAGTCCAGAGCCTGAACCGTGCTGAAAAGATCTGGCGCCATTCGCTGTTTGATAAGTTGATCACTGAAGTCATTCATGCAGCGCATGCTAAAGCAGCTGCCTTAGCCGTGGATTCTGCTGCATCAAAACTGGTGCAAAACGCTGAAAACGCCCAAGAATACCTGTCTGTGCGCCATCAGGGACTTAGGGCGAGTATTACTACATTGCAGCAACAGATTAATGATCTGCTTACTGATATCGAAAATGTTAATTGCTGCCAGAAATCGGTAGATAAAGAAGTTACTGCTTCCATGATGCGGGTCAAACAGGAATCTGAAGCTTTGATGACACAGGTTCAGTTAAAACTGGACGGGCAAATCGAACATTATTTCCGTGACGGTAAACGTCAGGAAAAAGAAGAGATTGAATCTTCGCAGCTAAAAAAACGTGAATCTTCACTGGGCAAATTTCCCAGGGTATTGGCGAAAAGATCCAAACCGGTAACGAGGGACTTTGATCCTGATAATCCAGTAGTGACATTTGCAGAGCGTGCTGCAGCGGAAGCCTTTGTAGCTAAAATTGAAAATTCAGTCATGTCTCTTCTGGATGAAATCGAGGGGGACATCAAGCCGACCCTGACGGATATTGTTGCCGGGATTGAAGAGAGTTTCCACGGTAACGCGCTAAGAGCGATAGATAATATTGCTAACCAGATCAATTCACGCCTGGAAGAGGATGGATTCTCAATTAAGATCTCGTTCCCCCAGGTTAAAAACCTGCAGGCTCCTTTGTCTGTCAGAAGTCGTATGACCACATTGCTAGAAGAAAAATCGTTCAAAGAAACGCATTATCGCCGCTCCAGTAGTATGTGGGGATCTGTATGCAAATGGTTTAGCACCAACGACTGGGGTTGGGAGGACTACAGTGTGGAGGTTGTCAAATCAGTGGTTGATATCAATAAAATAAAAGCAGCAGTAAAAGTTCAGAGGAAGGAACATTTCGAACAACTCAATAAAATTATTCAGGAAGAAATCAACGACCCCATCGTTGCTGAGATCGACCTGTTCTTTCAGCAGTTTAAAAGTAAAGTTGAGCAACTCCGCAATACTCTGATCCAAAGTACAGAAGATCACAAAAGTGACAAGCAGCAGCAGGAACAGCTCACAGAACGTTTACATGAATTGCAGAAGCTGACGCCGGAAATGATACTCGACGGTAAAGCGCTGAAAGAAGAACTGGAGGCGCTGCTCTGATGACACTTTTTAAAGAGACTTTTGCTGATATTGAAGCCTGCCAGGTACTTGAGTGTATTCCTGAAAAATTCGTTGTCGATTTTGCTAACGGTATTGATGTTGTAAACGATCATCTGCGCAGCTCGCAAAACCGGTCATTCTTTCAGCGAATTAAAGAGGGCATGAGTGGACAATCAGCTGCAAGACAACAGGCGATAAACGCTTCTTTTAACGACGGAATACAGGCATCCCTTACCTGGCTCACCGAGCTGACGTCATCACTGGCAGGCACCAATTTAGCCGTGTCGCGGGTCAACGAACGCGTTAATGCGTTGTCGCAGGATACGGCGAAAATTGCGGAATATTCCGCCGACACACGTGAACAGTTACGTGAGCTTGCCAGCCACGTTAACCAACGCGTAGGTAAACTGGAAGAGCAGCTCCAGCGCGTCGATAGCCTTCAACAGGGTCAGTTGCATCTAGACCGTATTTTCTCTAACTGGAGTGCAGGACGTTATGCCGCGCTTCCGCTGGCCGGGCGTTGCTACGTGGCACTTGAAGAATTGCGCTGGGGAGCTTTTGGCGATGTTATCCGACAGGCTGAAGCAAAACAGGCTGAACAATTTATTGAGATGTTGAAAAACAGGGCGCTGGCCCAGATGGCTCTGGATTTCGGGACAAAACCCAATGCGCGTCATGACGTCCGTAACTGGTTGGCGTGGCAGGCTGGCGCAGTACAAGACACAGCCTGGCCTGCGGTCATTAACTGGATGGCTAACTGGTGTAAGGAAGAGAGTCATCCGATTAGCTGGGCCGTTACTCAATCCTATGAAACGCTGCCCATCAGGATGCCCCGAATTTGTTCGGCAGAACGCATTGCAGACGCGATGTTCGACGAAGTGTTTAGCGAGGACCTGAAATGAATCAACCCATAAAAGTGGGCCTGGCGCTGTCTGGCGGCGGAGCTATTGGCGCTTATCAGGTTGGGGTTATCAGGGCGCTTGCAGAGTCCGGCACGGAAATTCACTGCATAGCCGGTGCCAGCATCGGTGCCCTGAATGGCGCCATTCTTTCATCCTCCGCTTCGCTGGAACAAGGTGCAGCCCGAATGGGTGAGATATGGCACCATCTGGGCACTAATGAGGTGCTTAAATTCAATAAATCGGCTTATCTGCGGTTACTGACGCAATATGGCCTCGCAATGGGGCTTTCGCCCTTGCTTAGTAAATCCGGAACATTACTGGGTGCTCTGATAAACGGTCTGGGAATAAGATCATTTTCTGCTCTGCAGGACGATGAATCTCTATTATCTGACCAACCGTTAATAGAATTGATGAACCAGTTTTTGGATCCCGATGCATTAGCCAGCGGAACACCGTTATATGCTTCGCTCTATCCCACAGAGGGAGGCTTCTCCGATATTATAAGCTGCGCACTGGCTGAATTTGGTGTAGGTAAAACACAAGATTCGGAGTTCCAACTGATTCAGGCCTTACCTCAAACCCTGCAAAGAGAAGCCCTGTTGGCCTCAGCTGCACTGCCGCTGCTGTTTCAATCCCGCGACATTAACGGCAAGCACTACAGTGATGGTGGGATGGGTGGATGGGCAACCTTGCAGGGTAATACGCCGGTCACCCCGCTGGTTGATGCCGGTTGTAATATGGTGATCGTCACGCATTTGAGCGACGGTTCATTATGGGATCGCCATCATTTTCCAGATACCACAGTCCTGGAAATCCGGCCACAAACTTCACTAAGCCGTAACGAAGGCGTACTCGGAGGAATGAAGGACCTGCTGGGATTCACGGCTGAAAACATCGACTCATGGATTGACCAGGGATATCGTGACACGGTTGCCGTGATGGCACGTATTAAAGCCCCAATACAGTCGCGACAGGCTTTAAATACATCGGTATCAATGCTTGAAAACAGTGAGTCACATCATGCTCAGAGTAATGCCCTGCTCCAGAGCGCCATGGCGCGGCTTAAATAAGGTCAGTTTAAAAACACACGAAGTATCACGTCATTTCATTTTTTAGGGAGAAGAGTAAAGTGAGTTCAGAACAATCTATACCTCTGATTAATAAGACACTCTCACTTGATAAGTTGTTGCGTTATGCTTCACCTGCACAACTTTCTGAACTGGCTGATATCATTACTGACTCAGGAAAAGGTCGTCTGGCACTGACTGAAAACAGTAAGAAAAATATTCTGGCACACCAAAGACGCAGAGCACTTCACATTATTAGTGCGGATTTAGCGCGTGAAATTTGTGCGTTTGGCGGAAACACCGTGGTTAATGCATTCCGTTCAACATCTCAACCCTCTTACCTTGCTGTCGCCACGGATGTCGCCAAAAAAATGGGGGTGAAAGTTCCCAAAAATGCTTCAGTCTGCGATATTGAGGAGTTAATTATCAAACAAATTTTGACTACCTCTTTTAAAGGAAAGAGTAAGGAAGAAATCGAGGCGTTATTTAATGCGCATAACTGTAAGTTTGATAACCAGCAACTTGAACAATTATTGAAAAAGGGGAAGACAGCTGATTTAGTCTCCTGGCTTTACTCCACTTGCGGACCCTATACACTTTCCCGGCTGGTCAACTCGGCGATGGTTCCGGCACTCAATGTGGCAGCGAAAGCGGGGATCCCCCTGATTGGAAAAGCGATTGCGATCCGCGCTCCTGCAATGATGAACCCGATAGCAGCAGTCATTTCGGCTGCCTGGGTCACTTATGATCTCACGGGGCCCGCCTTTCGTATCACCCTTCCCGCGGTGATACGTATTGCGTGTATCCGTCAGGCCTATATCAGGCAGGAAACTGATAAATTTTGCCAGGAGCTTAAAAAATGTCTGTGATTCCAGAAGTTCTTTACCGTACGTTCCAACAATCACCAGAAATTTTGGAAGGCCTCAAGACCGGGCTTTATGCTATTTATGGTGGTGTTATTCGCGTTACAAAAGGGAATGACAAGGCGGGAAGTATTATTGCTCATTTGAAATTTCCAGGTAATGCAGAGCAAACGGCAGAAAGTATAGAGAAATTGAAATCGTCACTTTCCAATATCCAGGGCGGCATTGACACCTTGCAAAATTCTCTCGGGACATTGCAAAATCTTCAGTATGCCAATATTGCACTTGCCGGACTTAACCTGGCCGTATCAGCTGCTGGCTTCGCCATCGTCTGTAAGAAACTTAATAATATCGAGTCCATTCTGCATACGCATACTGAGAAACTTGACACGCTACTTTCATTAGCCTTAGATGCCCAGCTGAAGGCCTCATTCCAGCAGACCGCCCGTTTTAATGCTGTCATCACCACTGCCCGACAATTTGTTGAGATGAATGACTACGAACAGCTTAAAACACTGATACGTCCTTTCAATGAGCAGTACGAATTTACCAGCCTGATTTTAAAAAATTGCGCTCGTTCAGCAAATGATCCGACCTTCTTCACTTCATTACCTGAATTATCCCTGCTTCAGGAACGCTTTATGCATCTCGGAATGTGCCTGAGCTATATTCAGCAAAAAATCAATGCGCCCAAATACGCCATAGAGACAATGCAAAAAATGCAAAACGACTGGCTGGAAATTAATGAAACTATCGTTGAGACATTAACTTCATCGCCAGAGACGATACATGCACTGACTCAACACAATGCCGGAAGCATACGTTCTTTCCTCGATTACCGAAAAGAGCGTATTTCAGGTATTGAGTATCAGACAAACCTGCTGATATTAGCAGAGAAGCGTCCTGAACTGACCCAGGTAATCAATGCCGAAAGCGATGATATTCTGTTATTGGCGGCATAGAAAATAAGATGAAATCCCGGACATTCACTGATAGCACTTGATGTGGATTGATGAGGTAGATTTCCATAGAATGCTAAGGCCGGGAAGACAGCTATTCCCTTGAATTACAGGCGTAAAAGAAGACGTCGGCCAGGAATGGCTGGCGCATTAGTTTCTGGGGCCTCGCCGACAAATCCTAAAGGCCGCCTGTCAATGCTGCCGTTATGGCATGAGACCCCACTCCTTTTTCACCGACTCTCCCTCCAGGCCCTAACCCGGATTTACTACTTTCTCCTTAACTCTTCTGCTGCCTTCACGAATTCACTAAGGCGCCCCCCCCCCGCATTATTCTCAACCGCCATTTTCCCGGCAATCGCCCCTGGCCACCTGATTGAAGCGACCACTAAAGAAGGCAAACGCCCTCTGAATGTTTATCTCTTTTATGCGGTTAACTGGCGGGTGGAAAGCATTCCAGCACACCGGGAACCTCTTTTGGACAGATGATATTCTGTCAGAACGCACCCGTGACGCGTCGCATAGTTTTTAACGTAAGAGCGTTGAATTACCTATTCTTTGCGAGCATGATCGCAATAACTTCAACCTGTTAAACTTCAGCTATGACCTCTCGTAAAGCACTGCAAACAGCAATTTCCAATGTGGCAGTCTGGCGCAACGGCGACCAGTGCGCGCCGCATAAACCTCTGCTGTTGCTTTATGTTCTATCTCAATACCTGAGAGGCCATTCCCGGCTCTTCCACTATGGGCAAGAGATCCACGAGCCGCTGACAAAATTGCTGGCGGACTTCGGCCCTAAGCGTCGCGACTACTATCCTAATATGCCTTTCTGGCGGTTGAGGACTGACGGATTCTGGACACTGGAAAATACTGAATGTTGTAAGCCACGCAAGGGCAACATCCAGCCGACAAAACGTGAACTGATTGAGAATCATGTATCGGGTGGTTTTGACGAAAGCAGCTACCAGATCCTTCGTGAAGCGCCGGAAATGATTAACAAGCTGGCCCAGCAGATCATGACAGAGCGTTTCCCGGAAAGCCTCCAGATACTTCTCGCAGACCGTCTTGGATTTGATTTTACGTCTCTGATGAAAGCGCGCGATCCACGTTTCAGGGAGATTGTTCTTCGGGCTTATCACTCACGCTGTGCTATCTGTGGCTACGATTTGCGGCTGGATGGCGCACTTGTAGGACTGGAAGCGGCGCATATCCGCTGGAAACAATACGGCGGGCCGTGCGAAGTGAATAACGGGCTGGCGCTCTGTTCCCTTCATCACTCAGCCTTTGATATGGGAGCGATAGGAATAGATGAGCATATGACTATCCGTATTTCCGGTGGAGTAAACCGAAGCCCGGTTGTGGATCATCTTTTCTGGCAGCGTGACGGAAAACAACTTTATTTACCGCAAGATAAAGTTTACTGGCCGGCGGAAAGGTTTATTGAATGGCATCAGAGTCAGGTGTTTAAAAGTTGAGGGTTTAGTATCCATTTTATTTTTTACTGAAAAGGAAATTTGGTCATAATTATGAGATATCTCAATATATTAAAATCCATCGAAATTGCTGAAAGAAGAAGAAAATCCCACAAGAAAACGTACAAAAGAGATTTTCGATTTTTGTTAATAATCTCGGCTTTGAGTTTCTTGTCTGTAGCAATGGCATTTCTATATTATCTTACAAAGGTAGTGTGGTTAGGATTAGCTGGCCTTTCCCTTCTATTATTACTTTACCTTACAATCCCAGCCATTCAAATCTATAGGGCCTATCGATATCGTTCGAAAATTAAACGATCGTTTCTTTTACCCTTGTGCGAATCTCTTAACCTTAATGTGAAAACGGAGCTATCCGTGGATGGAATGTTTTTCCCTTTGTTAAAGGAATTAACAACGGAGGAGTTACAGTTAGGGTTATTAGAGATTAAGAATGAAAGGGAATTCCTGGAGAAAAGAATGAATCTTCTGATAGGGCCTATCGATAAGCTGGGCATCCTCCCAGGCATTGTCGCAACCATTACTGCTTTGACAAAAATCCCGGAAAACTACAATTGGATTTCAGCCATTGCTTACGGATACATGGTCTTATCCTTTCTATCATTATTCTTTTATCAACTGATCATGCGTTATGAAAGGATGATTGCATTGACTGAGTTGGCGCTGGAAAGTAAATTTTCTTCAGCTATTTGATGAAGTGATGCGTCTAAACCTATCCTAAGTTCAAAATATAGAACAGATTTGTCTACGGGCTCGGGCGCATTCCAAATTGATATAGGTTGAATCAAAGAAAAGCGGGGAAAAGCCTTGCGGGAACTGGATTTTAGGCATAAAAAAAGCCACCCGCAGGTGACTTAATTTTCATACTAATGGTGCCGAAGGCCGGACTCGAACCGGCACACCTTGCGGCGGTTGATTTTGAATCAACTGCGTCTACCGATTTCGCCACTTCGGCACTGAAAGTAGTATGCGGAAAACGTGGGCATTATACCCAGCCCAGCGGGTCACGCAATAGTTATCCCGTGTTGTTCGGTTTAAGTGTTGAAAAAACAGTCATACACCGCAATGCAGTGAGGATTTACTGACAAAAATCTTCGTTTTGCCCGCGTTTTTCCGGTGCCGTTTTTCAAACTTCGCATTAGTATACAAATCACGAATAGATCTTGCCCTGTTGATGGATACCAGCTTGTTGAAAAAACTCTCACTTTCGCTCCTCGCGCTGGCCTTCGCCAGTACGCCTTTATGGAGCCACGCGCAGACTACTGCGCGTCTGGCGTCGCAGGTCGTGGATGACCATGCAGAACACATCTTTTACGGCAGTGGCGCAATGGGAATGGCGCTGGTGGTCGTTGATAATAATCAGCAGGTTTTCCGCAGCTTCGGGGAAACAAAACCGGGCTCCGATTTACGTCCGCGTGAAGACTCCGTGGTGCGTATCGCCTCGCTGACTAAGCTCATTACCAGCGAAGTGCTGGTGAAAATGGCGCAGCAGGGAAAAGTCAGCATTAATGACCCGCTGCGTAAATATGCTCCGGCCGGTGCGCGCGTGCCGGCTTACAGCGGCACAAATCCGATTACGCTGCTGAATCTGGCTACGCACACCAGCGGCCTGCCGCGTGAGCAACCGGGCGGAGCGGCGCATCGTGCCGTCTTTACCTGGCCGACGAAAAGCGATCGCTGGACCTGGCTGAGCGTCGCAAAACTCACCGTGCCACCGGGCGCCCGCGCGTCTTACTCCAATCTGGCGTTTGACCTGCTTTCCGATGCGTTGTCAAAAGCCGCTAATCAGCCTTATACACAACTGCTGCGCGATCAAATCACTAAGCCGCTGGGCATGATCGATACCACGCTGACGCCAAACGCCAGCCAGTGTTCGCGCCTGATGGAAGGCCTGCGTCCGAGTCCGTGCATCAACACCATTGCAGCAGCGGGCAGTGGCGGTCTTTATTCAACGCCTGCCGATATGGGCCGCTGGATGCGTCAGTTCCTCGGGCAACGCACCACAACCGCCGATATGGCGCAGAAGATGTATTACAAACGTTCAGATCTGGTGTCGCTTAAAGGGATGGATGTGCCGGGCATGGCGGACTCACTGGGAATGGGCTGGGTAACAATGGCGCCAACGCCGTTGCTGCCGCGCATCATTCAGAAAACCGGCGGCGGCGGCGGCTTTATCACGTATGTCGCGATGGTGCCGCAGCGCGGTGTAGGTGTGTTCGTGGTGGTCACCCGCAGCGAACTGACCAAGTTTAAGAACATGAGTGATGGCGTGAACGATCTGGTCGCCGATCTGGTGCGTAATAACGAGATCTGACGCTCCGGCAGACAATCTTCAGACGTAAAAAAAGCAGGCTTATGAAGCCTGCTTTTTGTTTATCTGCGCTGCGGAGTTATCGTTTTTTCAGCAGTAAGAACATGCTGATGACGAAGAACAGTCCGCTTGGTAACAGTGCGCCCAGTATAGGCGGAATGTTGTAAACCAGGCTTAACGGGCCGAAGATCTGGTCAAGTACGTAGAACAGGAAACCGAAGCAAATCCCGGTCACCACACGCACGCCCATTGGCACGCTGCGCAGAGGTCCGAAGATGAACGACAGCGCCATCAGCATCATCACCGCAACAGACAATGGCGAGAAGATTTTGCTCCACATATTCAGCTGATAACGTTTTGCTTCCTGTCCGCTCTGCTTGAGATATTTCACGTAGTTGTGCAGGCCGCTGATTGACAACGCATCCGGGTCGAGCGCCACCACGCCCAGCTTGTCCGGCGTCAGGTTAGTTTTCCAGACACCGGTCAGGGTCTGAGAACCGGTGATCTGCAGGTTGTCCGTCAGGTCAGATTCATCTACCTGAGAGAGTTTCCACTCACCGCCGTCGAACGTTGCCGAAGAGGCATAACGGACTGACTGCAATTTGTTCTGATCGTTGAAATGATAGATGTTAACGCCTGTCAGCTCTTTCTCACCAGCCACACGTTCAATATAGATAAAGTCGTGCCCGTCTTTCGCCCACAAACCGTTTTGCGTGGAAAGTAATGAACCGCCGTACATCTGCTGCGCACGGTAGTTACGCGCCATTTGTTCGCCCTGCGGCGCAACCCATTCACCAATCGCCATGGTCAGTAGCACCAGCGGGATCGCCGTTTTCATTACGGAAGCAGCAATCTGCATACGGGTGAAACCGGAGGCTTGCATAACCACCAGTTCACTGCGTGTTGCCAGTGTACCGAGGCCAAGCAATGCGCCCAGCAGCGCCGCCATCGGGAAGAAAATCTCGATATCTTTAGGCACGCTAAGCAAGGTGTATAACCCGGCACCGGCGGCAGAATATCCGCCCTGCCCGACTTTACGCAGCTGATCGACAAATTTGATGATGCCGGAGAGTGACACCAGCATGAACAACGTCATCATGATGGTGTTGAAAATAGTGCGACCAATGTAACGGTCTAATACGCCAAACATCAGGCAACTCCTCTCAGACGCGCCCGGATCTTGCGAACCGGCAAGGTATCCCACGCATTAAGCACCAATGCCAGTGCAAAGTAGAGCAGGTTCGTTCCCCACATCCAGAGGAACGGATCCAGCTTGCCTTTCGCGCCGTTAGAGCGCAGCGAGGTTTGCAGCAGGAAGAAAATCAGATACAGCAGGATAGCCGGCAGCATGCTGAGAACGCGGCCCTGACGCGGGTTAACCACGCTGAGCGGAACCACCAGCAACGCCATAATAAACACGGATACGATCAGCGTTAAACGCCAGTTCAGCTCTGCGCTGGCTTCCGGTTCGTTAGAGTTCCAGAGTTGCGTCATGGACATCTGATCAGACTGATTCGGGTCAAGCTGCACCGTCTGATGGCCGATAACCGCCAGATAATCGGTGAAGTCCGTGACACGGAAATCACGCAACAATGCGGTGCCTTCATAACGCGTGCCTTTGTCCAGCATCACTTGTTGTGAGCCGTCAGCACGCTGCAGCATGTGCCCTTTATCTGCCACAACGACAGAAGGGCGCTGATTGCCGTTCGGACGTAGCTGAGCCAGGAACACGTTATGGAATTCTTTGCCTTTCACGCTGCCGACGAACAGAACCGCATTGCCGTTTTGTGCCTGCTGGAACTGGCCTTCGACCATCGCGGCCATGCTTGGGTTGGCTTTCGCCTCCGCCAGCACTTCGTCCTGATGTTTGGACGACCACGGACTCAACCAGATAGCGTTCGCGCCAGCAAAGATTGACGTAAATAGCGCCAGAACCATTGCAGCGATGACCAGTGAGCGTTTTCCGAGACCACAGGCATGCATGACCGTGATTTCACTGTCGGTATAAAGTTTACCGAGCGTCATCAGCAGGCCAAGGAACAGGCTGAGCGGCAGAATAAGCTGCGCCATTTCCGGAACGCCAAGGCCCAGAAGAGAGAGGACTAAATTTGTTGGGATATCGCCATCAACCGCTGCTCCGAGCACTCTTACCAGCTTCTGACAGAAGAAGATAAGAAGCAAAATGAACAGAATGGCAAATTGGCTCTTGAAGGTTTCCCTAACCAGATATCTAATGATGATCACGCTTAATACGCCTGTGAAAACTTGTCTTTTTGAAGGAAAATCGCTAGTTTCATCGCTAATCCGTCATTTATTCTCATCATATGGCAACCTTCGCAGCTAAAATAGTATTACAACACCGAGAATTGGGGTGTCCTATAGGAACTTGCTTATAGCCGCCAAAATAAAAACTAACGCCGTTTAGGTTAACACAGGTCGTTAACACAATGACGGGAGAGTGTCTCCGGCGACTCATTCTAGCCGTACCTCCCGCCCTTGTCTTTAAGATTCAGGAGAGTGCATGGAGTTCAGCGTAAAAAGCGGTAGCCCGGAAAAACAACGCAGTGCCTGTATTGTAGTCGGCGTTTTCGAACCGCGCCGCCTGTCACCGATTGCCGAACAACTCGATAAAATCAGTGATGGCTACATCAGCGCCCTGCTCCGCCGTGGCGAACTTGAAGGCAAAGTGGGCCAGACCCTCTTGCTGCATCATGTACCGAATATTCTTTCAGAACGCATTTTGCTGATTGGTTGCGGCAAAGAGCGCGAGCTGGATGAGCGCCAGTACAAACAGGTGATCCAGAAAACTATTAACACCCTGAACGATACCGGTTCGATGGAAGCCGTTTGCTTCCTCACCGAGCTGCACGTGAAAGGACGTAACACTTACTGGAAAGTGCGTCAGGCCGTCGAAACCTCGAAAGAATCGCTTTATACCTTCGATCAGCTGAAAAGCAATAAAACCGAACCGCGCCGTCCGCTGCGTAAAATGGTCTTCAACGTGCCAACCCGCCGTGAACTGACCAGCGGTGAGCGCGCCATTCAGCACGGTCTGGCGGTTTCAGCCGGTATTAAAGCGGCGAAAGATCTCGGCAATATGCCACCGAACATCTGTAACGCCGCTTATCTGGCGTCACAGGCCCGTCAGCTGGCAGATGCGTTCAGCACCAACATCACTACCCGCGTAATCGGCGAGCAGCAGATGAAAGAGCTGGGGATGAATGCGTATCTGGCGGTAGGTCAGGGTTCTAAGAACGAATCACTAATGTCGGTGATGGAATATAAAGGAAATCCTAATCCGGACGCTAAGCCTATCGTGCTCGTCGGTAAAGGTCTGACCTTCGATTCCGGCGGTATTTCCATTAAGCCAGCGGCTGATATGGATGAAATGAAGTACGACATGTGTGGTGCTGCGGCCGTTTATGGTGCGATGCGTGTGGTGGCTGAACTGAATCTGCCGCTGAACGTGATTGGCGTGCTGGCAGGCTGTGAAAACATGCCTGGCGGTCAGGCGTTTCGTCCGGGCGATATCCTGACTACCATGTCAGGCCAGACGGTAGAAGTGCTCAATACTGACGCCGAAGGCCGTCTGGTGCTGTGCGATGCGCTGACCTACGTTGAACGTTTCGATCCTGAGCTGGTGATTGACGTTGCCACGCTGACCGGCGCCTGCGTGATTGCCCTTGGCCATCACATCACCGGTTTGCTGTCGAATCACAATCCGCTGGCGCACGAACTGATCGGCGCGTCCGAACAGGCGGGCGACCGCGCATGGCGTCTGCCGCTGGCTGATGAATATCAGGACCAGCTGGATTCGAATTTTGCGGATATGGCGAACATCGGTGGCCGTCCGGGTGGTGCTATCACCGCCGGTTGCTTCCTGTCGCGCTTTACCCGTAAATACAGCTGGGCACATCTGGATATCGCCGGTACCGCATGGCGTTCAGGTAAAAATAAAGGAGCGACCGGTCGTCCGGTTGCGCTGCTGTCACAGTTCCTGCTGAACCGCGCAGGGCTTGATGGCGATGAGTGATTCCCCGGCTAAATAAGTTATAATCTTCGGTATCAGGGTCTGGTTCGCCAGGCCTCTTACAGGCGGGCGCACCAGTTGCGCCCCTGTTTTTTTCTCAGCAGCACAGTGAACTCATCATGAAACAGGCAACCTTCTTTCTTCTCGATGCGCCCGACGCCAGTGGCGAGCTTAGCTCACACGAAGCGCTGGCCTGTCTGGTCGCCGCTGAACGTTACCGGATGGGCAAACGTGTTCTGCTGGCCTGTGAAGATCAGAAACAGGCCGAGCGTCTGGATGAAGCGCTCTGGCAGCGCGATCCCAGCCACTTTGTCCCGCACAATCTGGCCGGAGAAGGCCCGCGCTTTGGTGCGCCGGTCGAGCTATGCTGGCCGGGCAAACGCGGCAATGCGCCGCGCGACCTGCTGATCAGCCTGATGCCAGAATTTGCAGATTTTGCTACTGCTTTCCATGAAGTGGTAGACTTCGTTCCTTACGAAGATTCCCTTAAACAGCTTGCGCGCGAACGCTACAAAGCCTATCGCAGCGTGGGTTTCTCTTTGACGACGGCCACGCCGCCCTCAGTCACCACATCGACCGACGAAAATACGAAGCGAAATGGATAAGACATATAACCCGCAAGACATCGAGCAGCCGCTTTACGAGCACTGGGAACAACAGGGCTATTTCAAGCCGCATGGTGATACCAGTAAAGAAAGCTTTGCCATCATGATCCCGCCGCCGAACGTTACCGGCAGCTTGCACATGGGTCATGCTTTCCAGCAAACCATCATGGACGCCATGATCCGCTATCAGCGTATGCAGGGTAAAAACACGCTGTGGCAGGCGGGTACCGACCATGCGGGTATCGCAACGCAGATGGTGGTTGAGCGTAAAATCGCGGCTGAAGAAGGCAAAACCCGTCACGACTATGGCCGTGAAGCGTTCATCGACAAAATCTGGGACTGGAAAGCAGAATCCGGCGGCACGATCACCCGTCAGATGCGCCGTCTGGGCGATTCCGTGGACTGGGAGCGCGAGCGCTTCACCATGGATGAAGGCTTGTCCAACGCCGTGCGCGAAGTGTTTGTACGTCTGTACAAAGAGGATCTGATTTACCGCGGCAAACGCCTGGTGAACTGGGATCCGAAACTGCGTACCGCTATCTCTGATCTGGAAGTCGAAAACCGCGAATCCAAAGGTTCCATGTGGCACCTGCGTTATCCGCTGGCTGACGGCGCGAAAACCGCTGAAGGCAAAGATTATCTGGTAGTCGCCACTACCCGCCCGGAAACTGTGCTCGGTGATACCGGCGTGGCGGTTAACCCGGAAGACCCGCGTTATAAAGATCTGATCGGCAAAGAAATCATTCTGCCGCTGGTGGGACGTCGTATTCCGATTGTTGGCGATGAACACGCCGACATGGAAAAAGGCACCGGCTGCGTGAAGATCACCCCTGCGCATGACTTTAACGACTATGAAGTCGGTAAACGTCACGGCCTGCCGATGATCAACATCCTGACTTTCGATGGCGACATCCGCCAGACCGCTGAAGTATTTGATACTAACGGCGAAGAAAGCGATGCATGTACCAACGATATTCCTGAGCAGTTCCGTGGCCTGGAGCGCTTTGCTGCGCGTAAAGCCGTGGTCGCTGCGTTTGACGAAGCCGGCCTGCTGGAAGAAATCAAACCTCACGATCTGACCGTACCTTACGGCGACCGTGGTGGCGTGGTGATTGAGCCAATGCTGACTGACCAGTGGTACGTGCGTACTGCGCCGCTGGCAAAAGTGGCGGTAGAAGCCGTTGAGCAAGGTGAAATTCAGTTCGTGCCTAAACAGTACGAAAACATGTATTTCAGCTGGATGCGTGACATTCAGGACTGGTGTATTTCCCGTCAGCTGTGGTGGGGACACCGCATTCCTGCGTGGTATGACGCCGAAGGCAACGTGTTTGTTGGCCGTGACGAAGCGGAAGTGCGCAGCGAAAACAATCTGGGCGCAGACGTTGTGCTTACCCAGGATGAAGACGTGCTCGACACCTGGTTCTCTTCCGGTCTGTGGACATTCTCCACGCTGGGCTGGCCGGAACAAACGCCTGACCTGAAAGCATTCCACCCTTCAAGCGTGGTCGTCAGCGGCTTCGATATCATCTTCTTCTGGATCGCGCGCATGATCATGATGACCATGCACTTCGTGAAAGACGAAAACGGCAAGCCACAGGTTCCGTTTAACACCGTCTACATGACCGGTCTTATCCGCGACGACGAAGGGCAGAAAATGTCCAAGTCCAAGGGCAACGTTATCGATCCGCTGGATATGATCGACGGTATCTCGCTGGAAGACCTGCTGGAAAAACGTACCGGTAATATGATGCAGCCGCAGCTGGCAGAGAAAATCCGCAAGCGCACCGAGAAGCAATTCCCGAACGGCATCGAACCACACGGCACCGACGCCCTGCGCTTCACGCTGGCCGCGCTGGCGTCTACCGGTCGTGACATCAACTGGGACATGAAGCGTCTTGAAGGCTACCGCAACTTCTGTAACAAACTGTGGAACGCCAGCCGCTTCGTGCTGATGAACACCGAAGATCAGGATTGTGGCCTGAACGGCGGCGAACTTGAGCTGTCACTGGCTGATCGCTGGATCCTTGCGGAATACAACCGCACGGTGAAATCGTACCGTGAAGCGATGGATAACTACCGCTTCGATCTGGCTGCCAGCATTCTGTATGAATTCACCTGGAACCAGTTCTGCGACTGGTATCTGGAGCTGACCAAGCCGGTCATGAACGGTGGCAACGAAGCGCAACTGCGCGGCACCCGCCATACGCTGGTAGAAGTGCTTGAAGGTCTGCTGCGTCTTGCACATCCGATCATCCCGTTCATCACCGAAACCATCTGGCAGCGTGTCAAATCACTGAAAGGCATCACGGCAGAAACGATTATGCTGCAACCTTTCCCTGAGTTTGATGCAGCGAAAGTGGACGAACTGGCGCTGGCCGATCTCGAGTGGATCAAGCAGGCGATCATCGCTATCCGTAACGTGCGTGCCGAGATGAACCTGTCTCCGGCCAAGCCGCTGGAACTGCTGTTACGTGGCGCAAGTGCCGATGCACAGCGTCGTGTGGAACAGAACCTGAGCTTCATTAAGTCTCTGGCGCGTCTGGAATCCATCACCATTCTGCCTGCTGGCGACAAAGGCCCGGTGTCTGTCACCAAGCTGGTTGAAGGCGCAGAGCTGCTGATCCCAATGGCCGGTCTGATTGATAAAGATGCCGAGCTGGCGCGTCTGGACAAAGAGATGGCGAAACTGGATGGTGAGATTGCGTCCATCGAAGGCAAGCTGTCTAACGAAGGTTTTGTGGCGCGTGCGCCTGAAGCCGTTGTCGCTAAAGAACGCGAACGTCTTGCTGCCTGCGGTGATGCAAAAGTGAAACTGGCAGAACAGAAAGCTACGATCGCTGCGCTGTAATCTCAGCCTGATATAAGCGTTAAACCTTATATACACAAATGCCAGTCAGGGAAACCTGACTGGCATTTTTTATACCTGCAACAGACTGATTAACGCAGGGCGTTATTCTTAAATTCCTGCATAAAGATATCCGACATTTTTCTCACCAGTGTCGAGAAAAACTGGTTATTCAGTGCGGCTTTATTATAAATCATGTAGACAGGTTGTGAAGGCAATGTGACATCAATCGACAGTCTCTGAATATCAAAAGAGTCTTTCATTTTCTGATAGAAACGCTCCGTGATAAAACCCACCATGTCGGATGATTCAACCATCGAAATAATAGAGAGCATTGAAGGGCTGATAAATCGGCACTTTCTGTCGACTTGCATCAGAGCATTCACGCTCAACCTGTTAGACAAAAGACTGGCGCTCTCGGAATCCACGAAAATATGGCTCTCTTCTGCGGCCTGCTCAGGCGTCAGGCTACCGTTAAGACGCGGATGAGATTTCCGGCAAATCATCACCGGTACTTCACTGGCAATATGCTGGCTTACACGCGAGTGGCTGATATGGGGATGAGCATCGAAAATGATGTCAGCCTTACGGAAAATAAGCGCATCTTCCGTTTCAGCAATAGAATTACCGCTGGTGCTGTGCACTATCTCACAGTCGGGTGCGATTTCATCCAGCACCCTGCGCATGACGTTAATCGTAAACATAGAGATATATGGCGAGCAGTGAACCACAAGCCGGGTCGGCAGAGAATCAAATGAGATATTCTGCAGCTTGGCGATCATGTTGTCATAAGCTTCCGCCAGCCCTTCATGTATACCAATCGCGACGGTGGTCGGTGCCAGCGCCTTTCCGTCCCGGATAAACAACGCATCATTATAATGAACACGTAAACGCCCGAGCGCCTGGCTGACAGCTGAAGGGGTGATGCCCAGTGCATCTGCAGCTTTAGTCCCGCTGCGATGAATAAAAACCGCCTCAAAGGTGGTTAAAAGATTGAGATCAAAATTCTTCACCATCTTAAAACGATCGGTGAGCGTGTTTTCTTTCATGCTGTCCAGTCCTCTGATCTCCGGTGAAATGCGAGAGTTCGCATTCTCACCATCTATCATAGTCAAGATACTCAATTTTGGTCTCCTTACCGGTACTTTAATTTCTTATAATTGAATGAGTAATATTTTTTGGGGGGTATAATAAATAATTCATTATCGCGAAAACTACTAAAAACAAATAAAGGGATATATTAGTAGATGGTAAATACACTTTACTGAACTATACCTTTAACTAACTTAAATTGAAATCCGGCCCGATTTTATAAAAATAAATATATCATATAAATTCGCCTTGATTCATACAGATATATCCATTCTTAAGTTTACTGAATAGTACATTCAGCGTATGCCATGGAGATTTATACGACAACTATGAATAATGCGCTCCAACGATAAGGGGGGGACGAATTTATACCCTCTTCATCATCACCCACCAGCTCTTATTACCAAGAGTGTGTTTTTGTTAAAATAAAGGAATAGTAATGAAAATGACTTCGTTTTTTAAAATGAGTGTACTGGCTGCCGGTATGGTTGCAGCAATGGGTGCAAATGCGGCTGATACTGGTACATTGAATGTTACAGGTTCTCTTGTTGCAACTACATGTTCAGTTGATGCAGGCAGCACCACTGACGTGGCATTTGATACCCTGTCCGCTACAAGCTTTGCAGCTGTTGGCGCAATTTCAGAGAAAAAAGACATCGTCCTGAATCTGACTGCATGCCCTGTTTCTCAGACTGGCGTAATGTTTACTGCGAACGGTGCATCTGATGCGACTAACAACCAGTTGCTGGCACTGGGGTCTGATTCAGTCGCAACCGGTCTGGGCATCGCTATTTATAACAAAGGTGGCGATCTGATCCCAATGCATTCTGCTTCTGCAGCTGCACCGATCAATGCTGAAACCGGCGTTGCAACCATTAATCTGGAAGCGGCAGCCATGTCTACTGCTGAAGCAGTGACCGGTGGTGCATTCAACGCAACAACTACTTTTGTTCTGTCTTACAACTAATATTTCCCGATTTATTGGCTTGCTGAAAATAAAACACCAAGTTAATAGAATTTGGTTAAAAGGATTAAACCGATCATGAATATGAAAAAATTAAGTGCTGCTGTAGTTGTTATGTTGGGTCTGGGTGTTTCTGCTGCACAGGCAGATGAAGGTTCCCTAAACTTCACCGGTCAAGTGACTTCCAGTTCTTGTTCTGTTGCTACGAATAGCACATCATTGGATGTTAGCTTCAATGGTTACTCTATTGCAACACTAAATGAAGTTGCTCCGGGCACCACCAAATCTGCATTGCAGAAGCCTTTTAGTATCGTATTGTCTGGCTGCCCTGAAGGCGTGTCCGTTGCAAAAGTTAATTTTGATGCCAGAACCTCCAGCTATTATCCTAACGTTATCATTGGTAATGCACAGGTCCCGTATATTGGTTTCTTAATTACAGACGCTGATACAGGCACTGATATCGTACCAAAAACTTTCGATGCAAATGAAAAGACAATTGTTGCTGGCGAGAACACCCTTAATTATCTCGTCGGTTTATCAAAAACGGCTACCAACAGCGCGGGAGCCGGTGATTTTAATATCCCTGTGACCTTCACAATGTCTTACGAGTAATTAATTCTGTAATACATTAACTTATCAATAAAATGGTTGGGAAATACTCAACCATTTTATTTACTCTTTTAGTAAAGCTGTGGAATCATTACTGCATACTTCAAAGGTTAATTATGTCGCTACTTAAAAAATCTTTTTATTCTCTATTGCTATTCGCACTCTCAACCCCCTCATTCGCCGGTTTTTCCGTAGGTTCTACCCGCGTTATTTATAACGGCAATATGAAAGAAGTTTCCCTCTCTGTTAAAAATACCGAAGATTCGAATGTTTATCTTATTCGTTCCTGGGTAAGTTCTGACAAAGCGGGTGAGAAGGTGCCGTTTATTATCACGCCGCCACTGTTCCGTATTGAACCGGGTCAGGATAATGCCGTGCGTATTACCCAAACTTCATCATCATTAGCGCAGGACAAAGAGTCTGTCTACTGGGTTAACACACTGGCTATTCCTCCGGCGTCGAAAGAAAAAAACTCATTGCAGTTCTCTATCAATACCCGCATCAAGCTGATCTATCGCCCGACTGCATTGAATAACAAAGACGCGATTGCCAAAGCGTATCAGCAACTGACCTTCACCCGCTCAGGCAATGCAATAACTGCCAGTAATCCGACACCTTATTACGTCAACATGACTAAAGTCAGCGTGAACGGCAAAGAGTTAAAAGAAGGGTATATGGTGCCGCCAAAATCGTCGTTCAAAATTGATAATGCTCCGGCAGGAAACAGCATCGTCTGGCAGGCTATTAATGACTTCGGCGGATTAACCGAAAAAGCCAAAGCATCAATCTAAATAAGTCGAAAGATTAAAACCGGGAATGTCTGTTTATTATGGAAAATAACAATATTAAAAATCATCGGGACAAAGGCAGCACCAGGAGAAAAGGTGAAGAAAGAAAGAGTGGCGCATCAAAAAGCACCACGACTGCCCGCTCTTTTTTATTAAAACCCTTATCCTTTTTCATATTGTTATCTCTTCCCGGATTGGCTTTTTCTGCAGAAACGTTTAACGCGGAAATGCTTAAGGCCATCGGTGATGGCGGCGATATGGAAAACGTCAATCTAGATTATTTCGCTGAAAAGGGCGGGCAGATGCCCGGCACCTATCAGGTGGATATCTATCTGAATAACCAGCAGGTTGACACGCGCAACGTAGAGTTTGTCAGCCTGCCGGATGCGCCGGGTAAACTTTATGGCGCGATCACGCCCGCAGAGATGGCAGAGTACGGCGTCAAGCTGGACGTATTCCCTGATCTGAAAGCCGTTGCACCTGATGCAAAACTGACCAAGCCGCTGAGCGCCTATGTGCCGCAGGCCACTGAAAATCTGGATTTAAACCGTAAGCGTTATGACATTACCGTACCGCAAATCGGCGTAAATCTACGTCCGCGCAACTCGGTTGACCCTAAGCGCTGGGATAACGGCATCGCCGCCTTTATGCTCAATTACAGCTATTCCGGCTCTACCACAGAGCGCGACGACAGCGGTCAGTCAAAGAGTAACTTCGTTAACCTGCGCAGCGGGGCTAACCTCGGTGCGTGGCGACTGCGTAACTATTCGACCTACAGCAATCAGCAAACTGAAGGCTCGCACGGCGGCGAAGACACCAGCACCAGCAAGTTTGAGTCGATTAATACCTACGTGCAGCGTGACGTGCGTTTCCTGCAGGGCGGGCAACTGACGCTGGGCGAGTATTCCACGCCTGCTGACGTGTTTGACAGCGTCCAGTTTACCGGTGCGCAACTGGCCTCCGACGACCAGATGCTGCCGGATTCCATGAGTCAGTTTGCACCGACGGTGCGCGGCATTGCCAAGTCTAATGCGCAGGTCACCATTAAACAGAACGGCTATGTGATCTACCAGTCCAACGTATCGCCGGGGCCGTTCGCCATCACGGATCTCTATCCGTCCGGTAACGGCGGCGATATGGAAGTAACGGTAACCGAATCTGACGGCTCCACCACCAAATTCAACATTGCCACCAGTTCCGTACCGATTTTACAACGTGAAGGCCGCTTCAAATACAACCTGGCGCTGGGTAAATATCGTTCAGGTAATGACGATACTCAGACCCCGAACTTTATTCAGGTTTCTAATATTTATGGTCTGACCGCGCGCACCACCGTTTACGGTGGCGTGCAGTATGCCGAAAACTATCGTGCGGCTAACGTCGGCGTTGGTTTTGACTTAGGTTCCGTGGGTGCTGTGTCATTTGATGCCACCCAGGCCACCAGTGAGTTTGATGATGCGCCGGGCACCAAAAAAGGCCAGTCCTACCGGGCGATGTATGCCAAGAACTTCGAGGCAACGGACACTAACCTGCAAATCGCTGGTTACCGTTACTCCACCGAAGGCTACTACGCCTTCAGTGACGTGCAGGATTACCAGAAAGACACCGATAACGATTTCGACAACTACAACCGCTCGCACAATCAGCGCAGCAAAATGCAGTTGTCCGTCAACCAGTCAATCGGCGACTACGGGTCGATTTATGTCAGCGGCAGCCAGCAGGATTACTGGGGCGGCGACGGTAAAGAGAAGCTGTTACAGCTCGGTTACAACACCAGCATTTACGGCATCAGTTACGGCTTTAACTACAACTACTCGAAAAACCCGGGCATGACCGAGGCCGATCAGGTGTTTGCCTTCAACATGTCGGTGCCGCTCGATAAGTTCATGGGGCCATCCGGCACATGGGCAACGTACAGCATGAGCACCAAACGACACGGTTCCACCGTTCAGCAGGCCGGTATCAGCGGCACCTTGCTGGAAAATAATAACCTGAGCTATTCCGCGCAGCAGGGGTATGAAAATCAGGGCAACGGCGCGTCCGGTAATGCCAGCATGGATTACAAAGGCGGCTCCGGTGAAGGCAATCTCGGTTACAGCTATGACCAGGATACCCGCCAGTGGAGCTACGGCATTCAGGGCGGCGTACTGATCCACGAAAACGGCATCACGCTGTCACAACCGCTGGGCGATACCATCGCGCTGGTGAAAGCGCCGGGAGCCGATGACGTTGATGTCGAAAACAACAGCGGTGTCCATACCGACTGGCGTGGCTATGCGGTCGTGCCTTTTGCCCAGCCATACCGTAAAAACAGCGTGACGCTGGAAACCGAAAGCTTTGCTGACGACGTGGATATGGACATGAACACCCAGACGGTGATCCCAACCCGCGGCGCGGTTGTGCGTGCGGACTTCAAAACCCGCGTCGGTCAGCGTGCCTTAGTGCAGATGCTGTTCCTGGGTAAACCGGTGCCATTTGGTGCCACGGTCAGCCTGCTGGACGACGACAGCACCGTCACCGGGATTGTCAGTGACAACGGCGAAGTGTACCTGACCGGCCTGCCGGAAACCGGCAACATCATGGCGAAATGGGGCAACGGCAGCAATGAGCAGTGTAAAGGCTCATACACGCTGGCCGGCAGCAATGCCAGCGACCCGTCCGCGCTGATTAAACAAATTACGGCGCAATGCCACTAAGGCATGAGGAAGTAACATGAAGAATTTTATCGGTATTTTGAAGAAAGGTGCCTCTGCAAAAAACAGTCTGCGATCGTTGCTGGCCGTGCTGCTATTGACCTGCGGCGTGCATAATGCCATGGCACTGGGCCTTTGCGACTATCCTTCCACATTTGGGAAAGTGACCATAGATCGCCAGATTACGGCCATACAAAGCCAGCCCGTAGGCACCGTGCTTGCAAGTTACACCTATAACCAGCGCGCTCTACTGGCCAATAACTGTGGCGGTCAATACAAAAAAAACAGTTTTGTAAATAGCTCTGTTTATCCAGGCTTATCAGATGGCATGACGTTTAATAGCGGGATCGAGGGGGTCGGAATACGAGTCACAATAGATGCTCTGCCCGTTTACTCAGGATTTATTGACAAAACCTTTGAAGGGGATGGTACCTCGCCTATTTATCTTTCTAACGTAAAAGTTGATTTCATTAAAACGGGCAATATCGTTCCCGGCAACGCGATATCGGGTAACCTGGCTTATGTTCGCATGGTGGACACTGCAGGCGAACAAATGGTCTTTGACGTGAACATTGGCACCGTCGTGGTTAAGCAGGCATCCTGCGAAATCACGGGCAACAGTGCGATCCCTGTACCGATGGGGATTGCGAAGAAAGAAGATTTTACGGGCAAAAATTCCACGCTCAAGCCGGTGAATGTACAGATCCCTTTGCAATGTTACGCTGACACCACGGTGAATATCAGTTTCGATGCAGCCTCGACACTGGGCAATGGCATTATTGATCTGACTAAAGGCGGGGCCGAAGGCGTAGGCATCCAGCTTAAGATGAATGATAAAGTCGTCGTGTTCGATCAGAAAACCTTTGTCACCAAGACCACGCAAGAGGGGGCATTCAATATTCCACTGACCGCCGCCTATATACAAACTGCCGATACCATCAAACCGGGTATCGCTAACGCCGTAGCGAACTTCACCGTTACCTACGAATAATCGTTAGCGTCTGACGGGTTCTCTAACCAGAACTCGTCAGACACCGTTCCTGATAAACCCTATTCTCTTTCAGCCTTCCTGATATGTTCTATTCGCGACGTCATAGCAGGATGCGTACTCAGCCAGTCAGGCAAATATCCCTTTATTTTCTCATCCTGCCCCTCTGCAGATAAACGACGGTAAATCTCAGCCATTCTTTCCAGCGAGCGCCCTTCCCGCTTCATTTCCACAATCGCCCAGTCATCCGCCTCACGCTCCATACCGCGCGAAAACTGCAGTTCATTCGCCAGCGATGCGGTCTGCAATAACGTATCCCCGATACCGCTGACATCACCGGTCATCCACAACAACGTCAGTGATACCAGCGAAGAACGCACTATCATGCGCATCGGATGCCGGTAAGCGTGATGTCCCATTTCGTGCAACATCACACCCGCCAGTGCGTCATCTCCGGGGCTCAATGTCACCAGTTCATCGCTGAGGATCAGCGTGCCGTCCGCCAGCATAAACGCGTTGGCGACGTCCGGAATATTCATCAGTTTCAGTCTGATCGGGGTACGGTCATGGCGTAATGAAGGTGGCGTCACCTGTTGAAAGAGCTGCTGAAGGGCTTTCTGCTTTTCTTCAGGCAACGTCGAATCCTGGAAATCACTGGCTCTCAAAAGTGTAAGCGTGTGATGCCCAAGATTTTGTTCAATCGTCGTCGGTATTCGCTGCGCAATGACATTGCTTACCCACGGCAGCACGCCCCAGATATAAAAGGCCACCAACACGCAGGTCGCTGCCAGTGTGAGAAGCACACCGCGTTTATGGCTTTCCATGCGGTATATCCAGCCCGGCCTGCGATGCTGCCGCAGCCAGCGCCGGAACGCACTGTCATCAGCAGGCACAAAACGGCCACCGTCGGGAAACGTCAGAAACAGGGGAATGGAGCCCAGCGCGTCAGAAACCTCAATATCGCGCAGAGAAAAAACCTGAATTGCAGGTTGCGCATCAAGAGTCAGACGCTGATCGTCGTCCAAAAAAAGGCGGGCAGCCTCACGTGCTGCCGTCCCGGAGGCTGATAAAAGCCTTCGATGATCATGTTTTACATACCGACGCCAAGGTCGAACGCCTGCGCCATTTCTTCCGCCACAGCCGTGTTGGCTGCATCGTGATGGGCGACGACATCCAGCAGCGACAAATCGCCTACCACCGCAGTGCGCTCCGCCATATATCGCGCAGCGCGGACATGCGCCACTGGCGTTGCCAGACCCAGCGAGAAGACCACAATCAGCGCATTGGAGAAAAGCAGTCCCAGATAAGAGGCGGTTTTCATGGATGAACGCAGTTTTACGCGCTCACCGATGTGCGTCTGATTTAAGACATAATTACGCACGGCGACCACCTGATAGCTGGCCACAACCAATGCACCGACGATAAGCACGACGAAAGCCATGAGGAAGCTGAACAAGTTACTTAACAGCATCGCACCGGCCATATCATCAGACATCGCCCCCATCGCCACCATCTGGTACATCGTGGTGAAGAACGAGCCCATCAGCCAGAACGCCACAATCAGGAAAGGCAGGAATAATACGATGGCTAATAAGCTGTACTTAATAAAGGTCGACTTTTTCAGCTCTGCGCGGAAAGCAGTATTTCCGAAAAAGTGATTATTGATGTACAAGTCATGCGTCATCGCGCTGATAATACCCTGAACCGCCGCAACACCCGGAACCAATGCCACGACAACTATTATGACGCTTATTAATATGGCGCTAATACTGGCCATCTGAACTGCAATCAACACCACGGCAGTAATCGGAATATACAACGCCAGCATTAATAAAATCGGGCACAGATACATTGTCCAGTAAGCGCGCCCCACTTTGCAGTGATAGTTGAAGCGCACACCGCGGAAGCTGGTCATGATCGCGTTATAACGCCAGCTGCGGATAACCACCCACGGCATTAACGCCAGAAAAGCCAGCGCAATCAACAATGCTAACTGAGGGAGTATCGCCGCCAGAATATAGAAAACAATAATGCCGCCGATCACCAGCAGACGCCCTTTCAATATTTGAATGGGCTTTGCGTGATAGTCAAAACGATCTCCGTTAATTTCGGTATTACCTAAAAAATAACGGCGACGACGAACGGTCGCCCAGGCAGAATAAATCCCCAGAGTAATGATGGTTAATAATGCATTAACCAGCCATATTGCGAAATATTCCCCGCCCTTGCCATGAAAACGCACCTGATGCAGGTTATCGTTGTAGTGATTATTATCTGACATTTTTATCTTTCGTCCTGAAAGGAATGAGAAACACCCTCCTTAAAAAAAGAAGGTTGCGTAGCACGATATATAACGCCGAAGATTTAATCACGCCCCTGACCTTGCAGGCAACGAATTATTGCCTCTGCCAATGAAAAAAATTCTCATTTGAGATAAGTAAAATCAGCGGGACACGCCTGCGGCGTTGCATCGGCACGCCCTAAGATGGTATTAAAACGGTCTGTTTGATTATTCATTGTGGGAACTAAGTGAGCAACATGACGACCACCTTTCCTGTCAGCGTGCTGGTGCGCCCGATCCGTCCCGAAGATAATGCCGCCATCGCTAACGTAATCCGCCACGTATCAGCCGAATTTGGCCTGACTGCCGATAAAGGCTATACCGTCGCTGATCCGAATTTAGATCATCTCTATGAAAGCTACAGCCAGCCGCGTTGTGCTTACTGGGTGGTGGAACTGGATGGTGTGGTCGCCGGTGGCGGCGGTGTTGCTCCGCTCTCAGGCGCAGAACACGATTTGTGTGAATTACAGAAGATGTATTTCATGCCTTCCCTGCGCGGTCAGGGGCTGGCGAAACGTCTGGCGCTTCAGGCCATTGAACATGCGCGCTCACAGGGTTTTGCCCGCTGCTATCTGGAAACCACCGCCAGTCTTACACAGGCTATCGCGCTGTATGAGCGTCTGGGTTTTCAACACATTGACGGCGCAATGGGCAATACCGGCCATGTCGACTGTGAAGTGACGATGTTAAAATATCTCTGACACCGTTTCTTTCTTTATCAGCTCTTTGCAAACAGGCATCACATGTTCACACACAAAGCCATTTCAGCGTTAAACGAACTGGAACTGACGGTCTATAACTACATCGTCAAAAATGGCGATAAGGTCATGTACATGACCATACGTGAACTGGCTGATGCGGCGGGCGTCTCAACGACAACCGTTCTGCGCTTTTGCAAGAAAATGGATTGCGACGGTTACTCTGAGTTTCGTATCCGTTTTAAACTGTTTTTAGAACATGAAGAAAAGCCGCCTGTTTCATTTGGAATTAGCGAGATCATCAGCTATTTCAAAAGTATTAATAACAGCGAGTTCGATGAGTTATTAGATGAAGCGGCAAAACAAATAGCGAATGCCCAGCGTATTATATTTGTTGGCGTGGGAACATCCGGTTCACTGGGAAAATACAGCGCACGCTTTTTCTCGAATGTAGGGAAATTCAGCACCTTTATTGACGACCCTTATTTTCCGATCAACAGCGATATGTATAAAGATGCTATCGCCATTATTCTCTCTGTCTCCGGTGAAACGGAAGAAGTCCTGCGTTTTGCCACGCAGTTCAGCCAGCATAACTGCAAGATCATCAGCCTGACCAACAGCGAAACCTCAACGCTGGCGCGGATGGCAGACCTCAACATCTCCTACCACATGCCGCAAATCGTGCTCGAAGGCCAATATAATATTACCACTCAGATCCCCGTACTTTATATTATTGAAACCATCGGAAAGAAATTACCTTTAATAAAACGTGACTCAGCGCAATGAAAAAACAGGGTGTTTTTAAGATGTAACAAATCACCCGAATTGTTTTTTGTTATATCGTGACAATACCCTTTCTTTTGCTACACTCCTGCCAACGAGTAAAAAAAACAAAAAAGCTCACCTCTGTATACCCGCAGGAGAATAATAAATAATGGCTATTGATTACGCTCAGACAGCTCAGGATATTGTTAAATATATTGGCGGCGATAATAATGTGATTAGCATCACACATTGTGCCACCCGTTTACGCTTTGTTCTGAAAGATAATAACGCCGTCGATAAAGAAGAATTAAAACGCGTGAAAGGGGTGATTACAGTTATCGAAGCCGGCGGCCAGATGCAGGTAGTGATCGGCAACCATGTGAGCGACGCCTATAAAGAGGTTCTGAAACTGATTGAGATTGACGAAAACGCACCGGTTTCCGCGCCCAATGTGGGCATCGTCAGCCGCGTGATGGATGTTATCTCCAGCATCTTTACACCGTTCCTTTATCAGCTTGCGGCGTGCGGTATTTTGCAGGGAATTATCTCCTTCCTCGCTGCCGTCGGCATTATGGACGCGAACAGCGGCACCTACCGTATTCTCAACTTTGTGTCCTGGACAGCGTTTACCTTCCTGCCGGTGATGATTGCGTTTACCGCAGCCAAAAAATTCAACGTCAATCCGTTTACCGCAGTAATTACGGCCTGCGCGCTGATCAGCCCTGATTACATGAATATGGTGACGGCGTTTAAAATTACGTCGATCAACTCCGCCGATCCGGCCATGCAACAGCTGATGCGTGAAGCAGTCAGCAATCCTGATATGGCGAATATCCTGCAGAATGTAGTCGGTATTCCGGTTTCAGCGCCGACGCTCGATTTCCTCGGCATTCCGGTGAAATATCTGAGCTATACCGCGTCTGTTATCCCGATCATTCTGATGGTCTGGGCAATGTCGTATATCGAGCACTTCTTTAATAAAGTGCTGCCGGTGGTTATCCGCAATCTGTTCACACCGATGTTCTGTATCGCGATTATGGTACCGATGACGCTGCTGGTGTTTGGCCCGGTCGGAAACCTGATTGGTGGCGCGATTGGCGGCGTATACAACACCCTTTATCACCTCAGCCCGACCATTGCCGGTTTCGTGGTAGGTGCATTCTGGCAGCCGCTGGTAACGCTGGGCGTTCACTGGGGTATTACGCCGGTCACCGTCGGCAACTACGCTACGCTGGGTTATGACACCTTTACCGGTCTGCAGGCTTCCGCGGTCTTCGCGATGACCGGCAGTATGTTTGGCGTGTACCTGAAAACCCGCAGCCGCGAAATGAAAGGTATCTCGTTGTCCGCTGGCGTCACCGGCCTGTTTGGTATCACTGAACCTGCAATTTACGGTGTGGCGCTGCGCCTGAAAAAACCATTCCTGTGCAGCTGTGTCGCGGGCGGTATCGGCGGCGCGATCGCCGGTTCCTTTAACGCCGTGTCATGGAGCTACTGTCTGCCGGGTATCGCCGTACTGCCGGTGTTCTTCAAAGAAGGCCACATGCCGCAGTTCCTCGGTTTCCTGCTGTCGATTACCGTCGCCTTTGTGCTCGGTGCGCTGTTTACCTGGCTGGTCGGATTTAAAGATGAACCCGACGTTGCCGCGACCAAAAAAGTACAGGCAGAAACCCGACGTGCTACTCAGGCAGAAATGAATTAAATCTGACATTACGATCTACAGGGCAGAAGCAATCTGCCCTCAATAAGTATCCAGGGAGAATCAAATGAGTCATCAGTTACCGAAAGATTTCTTATGGGGCGGCGCAGTTGCAGCACATCAGGTGGAAGGCGGCTGGAACAAAGGCGGCAAAGGCATCAGCATCTGTGACGTCCTTTCCGGCGGCGCGCACGGCGTTGACCGTGTAATGACCGACGGCGTGCTTGACGGCTACAGCTATCCGAATCACGAAGCTGTCGATTTTTACTCGCATTACAAAGAAGACATCGCTCTGTTCGCAGAAATGGGCTTCAAATGTTTCCGTACCTCGATTGCCTGGACGCGCATCTTCCCGAATGGTGACGAATTACAGCCAAATGAAGCCGGTCTGCAATTCTATGACGACATGTTTGATGAACTGCTCAAACACAATATCGAGCCGGTGATCACCCTTTCCCACTTCGAAATGCCGTGGCATCTGGTGAAGGAATACGGTGGCTGGAAAAACCGCCAGGTAGTGGATTTCTTTGTACGTTTCAGCCAGGTGGTAATGGAACGCTACAAAGGCAAAGTGAAATACTGGATGACCTTCAACGAGATCAATAACCAGCGTAACTGGAAATATCCGTTGTTCGGTTATTGCTGCTCCGGTGTGGTATTTACCGGGGAGGAAAATCCGGAAGAAACGATGTATCAGGTGCTGCATCATCAGTTCGTTGCCAGCGCCAAAGTAGTCAGGCTCGGTCATGAAATCAACCCTGATTTCCAGATTGGCTGCATGATCGCCATGGTGCCGCTGTATCCGTTCTCCTGCCATCCGGACGATGTGATGTATTCCGTTGAGGCGATGCACGAACGCTTCCTGTTCAGCGATGTGCATATGCGCGGTTATTACCCGGCGTATGCGCTGAAAGAGTGGGAACGTCGCGGCTTCAACATCAAAATGGAAGACGGCGATTTGCAGGCGCTGCGCGACGGCTGCGCGGATTACATCGGCCTGAGCTATTACATGAGCAACGCGATCTCAGCGCACAATCCAAGTGATGATAACGGTTTGTCAGGTTTTGCGGGCAGCGTGCCGAATCCGCACGTGAAAGCGTCTGACTGGGGCTGGCAGATTGATCCGGTCGGACTGCGTTACACCCTGAATATTTTGTATGAGCGTTATCAGAAGCCGCTGTTTATTGTCGAGAATGGCTTTGGTGCTATCGACAAAGCGGGTGATGAGGGCGTCATTCATGACGATTACCGTATCGCTTATCTGAAAGCACATATCGAGCAGATGAAAAAAGCGGTGCTGGAAGATGGTGTGGATCTGATGGGTTATACGCCGTGGGGCTGTATCGACTGTGTGTCATTTACCACCGGTCAGTACAGCAAACGCTATGGCTTTATCCACGTGGATAAAAATGACGATGGCACCGGCACCATGGCTCGCTCGAAAAAAGAGAGCTTCGGCTGGTATCAGAAAGTGATTGAGAGCAACGGG